>JBDGPI010000232.1:10716-19852 GCA_042219765.1 Salsurabacterium abyssinicum (SeqCode) | reverse complement strand
GGGTACCAACCGGGCGACATCATAAAGACTGGATCACAAAAGATTATTCCCGGGAAACAATTCTATCAGGCATTGGCATCAGGCGATGTAATTTACGTCGGGGAGAGTCACGGAAATATCCATAGCCACAAAGTCCAGGCCCGGATTATCAAGGTACTCCACCAACAACGTCCGGGACTATCCATCGGTTTTGAACTGTTCCGCGAAAACCAGCAATCACTCTTGAACGACTGGAGGAAAGGAAACATATCGGCGGAAACCTTCCGAGCACGACTCAGGGAGAAAGGCTCCGAGCGTATTTATGATTACTACTCAACGGTCCTAAATTTCGCCCGCAACCAGGACATCCCGCTTGTTGCCTTGAAGCCGGCTCGAAAAGCCGTCGACAAAATTCGAAAAAACAGCTCAAAAACAAGCGACAGACCCGACAACTCCAACTCGGAGGACCCCCAGGAGCTATTTCTCCGGGAAACTTTCAGGAATCACGTTCCGACAGGACGGGGGTTTCAATCCTACTTCAACGTCCAGAAATTTTGGGAACAACAAATGGCCGAAAATATTCACACTGCATTGAGCAGGAAAAATAAATCGTCGAGGATGATCGTGCTCACGGGTAATTATCACATCATCTACGATTTTGGGATTCCGAAGAAACTGGAACCTCTGGGGCAGTACTCTCAGCGGTCCGTGATGACAGTTTCCGTGGATAAGAAACTTTCTGACACCCTGGATCTGCCGGCCTCAGTAAACTCCGGAAGCGTCAAACCCGCGGATTATGTCTGGTGGATTCCAGCCCGTGAGTCATCCAGGTCTCACCGGGAAAACTAAACATTTCGTTAAGGGTCGTTCACGTCGGTCAGAATGTATCACTTATGACTCTCGGTCAAAACGAACTGGACGGTCAGAGTTTCCCTACTAAAGTCTCGATATCCTCGTTTGATTGCTCCTGAATGAAGTCGTAAAACTCCTCTTCGGTCAGCCGGGGGGTGTCGTGGTTTTCGGCGTCGGATAACTTTGTGTTACCGGGATTGTCTCCGGTGATGAGGTAGTCGGTGTTCCCGCTCACACTGGATGTGGCACGACCTCCAAGCAGTTCTACAACATCCTGGGCGTCTCCTCGTGTGAGTTCATCAAGGGCCCCCGTAAATACAAACGTCATTCCCTCGAGAGCCGAGGCTTGATCCTCCTTGATCGGTTCAGGATTAACTCCAGCCTTGAGAAGTTCGTGAACAATTTCACGGTTTTGCTCCTCGTTGAAGAAATTTACGATTGATTCGGCCACCTCGGGCCCGATTTCATGTAGACCGGTCAATTCATCCTGATCGGCTTCCATGATTGACTCAATTGATTCGTACTCCCGGGCGATGACCGTGGCGACGTGGGTGCCAACATGATGAATCCCTAATGCGTAGAGGAATCGGTCGAGAGTGGTGTCTTTGCTTTGTTCACGTTCCTCGAGGAAATTAAACAGGGACTTACCGACCTCTGCCTCGGCCTTCTCGGGATTCCTGGCGTAGTCCCTGATTGAGTTGGACCACTCACCGTCGTCCAGGGAATCGCGCAGGGACCTGGCTCGATTGTCAGACAGTCCCGCACCGGTCAGCTCATTAACATCAGCCTGAAGCAACTCCTGAACTGACTGGAAAGAATTGGCCAGATCCAGGACCGTCTTCGGTCCCACACCAGGGAGGTCAACCGCATGGAGTATGTAGGCAAGCTCCGTATTTTCCGCTTCTTTTCGGTATTTTACGTAGGTTTCATTCGTAAAATGGTCGACCTGGAGCAGATCGTCCTTGTCCAACTTATACAGGTCCGCAATTGATGTTACCAGTTCCTGTTCCCGGAGTTCCTTTATTTCTTTTTCGCCGATCCCCTCTATGTCCATGGCATCCCGTGAGACGAAGTGTTCAAGGTGGCCCTGAAGCTGAGCCGGACAGTACGTTCCGCCGGTACAGAGGTGGTAGGCCCCTTCTTCGGCGACCTTCGACCCACAGACAGGGCATTCGTCGGGCATCTCAAATCGATCACCACGGTCCCTGTCGGAAACGTCCTCGTCAACTCGTTCGGCAACGTACGGAATAACATCACCCGCTCGCTCGACTCGAACCCTGTCACCCTCCCGGATGTCACGCTCCCGGACGAAATCGTAGTTGTGCATCGAGGCTCGACTGATTGTAACGCCCCCGACATCCACGGGATCGAGGAAGGCTACGGGCGTTAATTTACCGGTCCGGCCAACCTGCAAACCGATCCGGTTGATTACGGTGGTTTCCTGACGGGGTTGAAATTTGTAGGCCAGCGCCCACCGGGGGTTGGCCTGACGGGTTCCGAGGTCCTCGCGAACGTCCATTTCGTTTACCTTAATAACGATTCCATCAATTTCATAATTAAGTTCGTCCCGGTCCTCCGCGGCCCGATGTCGGAAATTGACGACATCCTCGATGTCATCGGTCCGCAAGGTCCGATCGTTGACCTTGAACCCCCATTCTCTCAAAGACTCAAACACAGTCTCCTGACTACCGATTGAAGCGCCATCCACGTCCATAATGTCGAAGACAAAGACATCAAGAGGTCGCTGTGCAACGATTTTGGAGTCAAGTTGTCGGACTGTTCCGGCGGCGGCATTGCGTGGATTGGCGAAGGCATCCTTCCCTTCGTTGGTTCTTCGCTCATTCATCTGGTGGAAAGCGTCGATTGGCATGAAGACCTCCCCCCGGACCACCAGCTGATCCGGCACCCCAAACTCGTCGTGCTCATCCAGTACGAGAGGAATTGAGGGGATGGTCCGAAGATTTTCCGTGACTTCCTCTCCCTCATAACCGTCCCCCCGGGTGGCACCGTACTCGAGTTCACCGTTCTCGTAGACCAGTTCAACCGAAAATCCGTCAAATTTCAGTTCAGCCCAGTAGGAAAAATCTTGGTGACCGAGCTGGTCCTCGAGGTAACGGTCGAAATCGAGAACTTCGTCTTCATCCAGTGTTGAATCCAGGCTGAGCATCGGACGGACGTGCTCGACGGTCGGTAATTCGTCAACCGGAGAGGCACCGACCCTCTGGGTGGGGGAAGTATCGGATTGCAGACTGGGGAACTTTTCCTCGAGTTCTTCGAGGGTGCTAAAGAGTTCGTCGTACTTAGCGTCCGAAATAACGGGGTCGTTTTCAACGTAATACTTTCTGTCGTGGTACCGCAGGGCCTCTCGCAGGTCCTCGACGACTTCCTGGGCCTCATCCGCTGTCTCGTATCCGTCCGGATCGACATCCGGAACGTGGCGGGCTTTTGATAGGGTCTCGGACATTCTCAGTTATCTCCAAAAAGGTCTTGAAGTTCGGACCATGGCCGGGTGTTGAGAATATCGTCGGGCTCCAGCCAACCCCTCCGGGCCTGGTAAACCCCGTACTGCATATAATCGAGGTTACGATCGACGTGAGCATCCGTTGAAATAGTCACCTTGAGTCCCTTGTCCTTCGCCATTTTGGCGTGGAGATCAGTGAGGTCAAGGCGATCCGGCTGTGCGTTGATTTCAAGAAAGCTATCGAATTCCAGGGCGGCCTCCATTACGGCATCCATGTCCAGGTTAATTGGATCCCTGTCCGGAAGCCGTCGTGCCGTCGGGTGGGCGAGCACGTCGGTCAGTGGATTTTCAAGCGCGGATATAACACGATCCGTCTGTTCCGATTCGTCAAGGTCAAAATACCGGTGTACTGATACTAAAACCATATCCAGTTCAATTAGTACCTCGTCGGGCAAATACAACTCCCCGTCCTTCGTGATATCAACCTCACAACTTTTCACGAGGGTGAAATCATCGAACTGCTTGTTGAGTTCGTCGACCCGATTGAGCTGATCGCGCAAACTCTCAGTATCGTGACCGTTGGTTACCGTCACGTAATCGGTGTGGTCGGTAACGGCAAAATAATCGTAACCTAATTCACGAGCGGCCCCGACCATCTCCTGGATTGAATTGCTACCGTCACTGTCGGTGGTATGCGAGTGAAGGTCTCCCCGTATATCCTCTGTGTCAACGAGTTCGGGGAGTTCACCATCCTGGGCGCTTTGTACTTCACCGCGATTTTCACGAAGTTCGGGACGGATGTACTCGCAGTTGAAAAGATCGTATATTTCCTCCTCCGTTTCCCCGGCGATTCGTTCACCGTCTTCGTCAAAGACCCCGTACTCATTAACTTTAAGGTCATCCTCAACGGCAATTGTCCTCAGGGCAACGTTATGCTCCTTGGAGCCGGTGAAGTACATCAAAGCGGCACCGTAACTCTCCTCGGGTATAATCCTGACATCAACCTGCATATCATTTTTCAGTACCACACTTGATTTCGTGTCCCCGTGGGAGAGCACTTCGGCGACATCTTCGTAATCAGTGAAGTAGTCCGAAACCTCGTCACCTGACTCACTGATAACGAGAAAATCCAGGTCACCCACCGTTTCTTTTCGGCGGCGGTAACTACCGGCAATTTCAACTCGATCCACCGAGGGATGGTCCGCGAGGTACTCCCGGAAGGGTTCGGCAACTTCCTCGGCTTCCTTCAGGCTTGTTCGGACTTCCTCGTGTTTGGCGTCCTCAATGTGATCGAGAATGTTCTGTTCGGTTTTCTGCCCAAATCCGGAAATCTCCTGAATTCGATGGTCCCTCGCCGCCTGTTCAAGTTCTTCCACGTTGGTTATACCAAGACTATCCCAGAGTTTTTGAACTTTTTTGGGCCCGAGCCCCTCTATTCGCAGTAAATCCGTCAACCCAATTGGAATGTCTTGCTTGAGTTCCTCAAGCTTCTGAATGGAACCCGTCTCGACCTGCTCCTCGATTTTGGCGGAGAGATCGTCACCAATACCGTCCAGTGCGGTTAAATCCTCCCCGGCTTTTACCATATCTCGGACGTTGGTTGATAGTGAATCAATGGTTCTTGCGGCGTCTCGATAGGATCGCACCCGGAACCGGTTGGCATCCTGCAGTTCCAGCAGATCGGCTATTAGATTGAAGCTTCGGGACACGTCTGAATTACTGACTGGCACGCTCCAGGTCACCTAATTCCGTGAGATGTATGAATAGAGTCCAGAAATTCAGCGGCAAAACGTAAAGAGTCTATCAACTAATAGCTCAATGTAAGTCAAAAATAACCACGGTTGAACTGTCAAGTTACCCCCTGGTTGCTCCGGCCTCGGTGTGTGCACGGAAGAAATTAAAATTTTGTTTTCTTTACTGGATGAAAAAGGCTTTCAAACCGGATCTTCTATGATCGTACGGGTAAGGACAAAAGGGACGGTATCGTAAAGAAGGAGCTTAACGCATACGCTTCAGGTTTTTTCGGGCGACGGCGTTGTCGGGGTCTATGGACAATACCTCGTTCATCCGACTTTTGGCTTTTTCGTCCATGCCGAGGTACCATTCAATGGTGCCCAGCCAGAGCAAGGTTTCCAGGTGTCCTGGATTGATCCGGTACGCCGCGAGAAAATGCCTTCGCGCCTCACGATAGTTACCGCTTCTGTAGGCCTTTTTCCCGGCCGTGAAGGAGCTCCGCCAACTTTCACCGGAGGGGGACTTCAACTCCGGCTGATTCGCACTACTTTTTAGTTCCTTTTCGAGCCGATCGCGCTTTCTGCGCTTTTGAATTGTATCACTTCGAGGCTCTTTCATCCGGCGACGGATGGATGGCTCTTCTTCCGACCCAGTTTCAAGGGTCCCGAAGTTGTACGAAAGGGTCAACCGCTGCTGATCGCCAAGGTCCCCCAAGGAAACGTAAGAATAATTAATAGTAAAGCGGTGATCGTGCACTCCCCCGCCAAAGGTGAAACCATCCCCGGCCTCCTGTGAGCCGTTGAACCCAGCTCGTAGAAACAGTGTTCGAAAGAACCCGTACTCCAGACCGGCGGCGACATAGGCGTCGGCGTCCGTCGGGAAAACCATATCCCCACCGATGTTAACGACATCCTGTCCTCCGCGTATCGGATCGGAGTAAAAGATTCCCGTGCTGTATTCCAGGGGAAGCGGATCCTCCTCCTGGATGAACTTCAATTCACCACCAATGTTACGCGCGGCTGCTCCAAGCACAAAATCTTCCGGGGTCAGATGATACTGCAGACCGAAGTCACCGGTCCCAGTACTCGCCGAGTAGCCTGCAATCTGTTGCCGGATATAGGTCCCTGTCAAACCCAGCTTCAACGAATCCGTCAGGTTCAGTCCCATTGAGGCTGAGGAAGCAATATCACTGGCACCGAATTGCCCGAGTCCGGACGTTCGTGGGTTCTGATTGACCACTTCCGCTCGCTGGATGTCACCATAATTTAGGGACGTCAAACTGATTCCGATCCCGGCCCGGTCGTTGAAAACAGGAGTAACCATCGAGAGATGATTGTAATCAATGTCAGCAAACAACTGGAGGTGGGTAAACGTCCCGGTAGTGTGTTCCTGAACCCCGAGACCGGCCGGATTAAAGTGTATCCCGAGTCCACTTCCCGACCGAGCGGTGTACGCTGATCCAAAACCCGAACTACTGGCTCCGGGATCCATCCTCAGGAGTATTCCGGCAGCGGAACCTTCGTCACCCTCGGCAGCCGACGCTACACCGACGGACAGCAGGCATAGGCCACAAACGAGCCCGAACAACAGCAGACGATTTAACCGTGATCGCAAACTCCGGCCGATAATCATCGTACCACGGCAAACTTTCCGACTTTCTGTTCACCGTCGGGGGTCTCAATTCGGAAGACGTAAACACCACTGGCCACGGGATCGCCATTGCCCGTCCGGGCATCCCACTGAAATACCCCGGATTTGTTGAGGGTGAATTGGACAATTCGTTCACCCTTGACGTTATAGATTTCCAGTTTCGTTCCGGCGGGAAACCCAAGGTTTTCCCCGGCTCCGAAGTAAATCCCTTCGTTCTCCCCCCGGCCGTACTGGCCCGTTTCCGGGTTACCGTCGTAGGGTACGAACGGGTTGGGGTAAGCAATGGCATCATCGGCATCCCCTTTGCCAACCACACCGGAAGCAACCACCTGAAAGACGGAAAACCCGGAGGCTTCGACACTGGGATCCGCCGATACATCAAATCGAATTTTGTACTTGCCGTCATCCTCCGTTACGTCACCGGGATCATTGAGCTCGTCGACGACGGCCCAGGTGAAGTCGTCCGGGACCAATTTGAGCACCTTCAACCGCTCCGGTTGTCCCGGATAATCAATGCCCCCCACTTTAACTCTGGCCCGCTCATTCAACTGAGCACTGTTACCGAGGTAATCGCCCGTAAGAAGGTTGTTGCGCCAGAGCGAGATGAGCAGCAACTCATCCTCGAGTATCTCAATATTTCGATTGAAATTATCGGGTTGATTGGGAAAGGGCTGATTCAGAAGTGTATCGTACGCACGGTCCATCCTTGTGGTAAATGTATCCGGGCCGTCAAGCTCATAAGCAGGGTTGGCGTAGGGCGTATCGATCGTGTCGGTGCCGCCTCGCTGGACCATCCGGAGCACTGAATCACCGTCGGCAAGGGAGTCCCCTTTCAGGGAGGAAAGACTATTGGTGAGCCCACCCTTCAACTCCACGGATTGGACGGTGACTGAAAAGGTGTCTATTCCGGAGTCCGGCTGCGTGGCCTTCACCTGTAAGGACTTAGGTCTGATGTTAAACCCTGCCTGATTTATGGTCAGACTATCGCCGATCGGTTTAGTGTCCTTTTTCAACGCATCCTTAACCAGAATTGACCCAACGTCGTAGCTCACCGTGAAATTCCCGGTTAAGTGTTTTTTCTCCGGGGAGGGTACTTGAATGCCCCACTCGCCGAATGCCTTCGCCGGGGTGTCGGAACCGGGCGCACCGTCCACCCTCACATCGGTTCCGGAAAGTGTCACCGCAAAGGAGTCCGTGAGATCATCACGCACGGAATTTTGGATGGAAATATCATCGGTGTCCCGCAGGACACTCCCCGCTCCGGAGGATGGGTTTTGGTAGGAAACTCTGACGGGAATCGTCCCACCGGACCCGGCCTCCACTGGTTCGTTCCTGACACCAATTGCCTTAACCCGAACTTTGTTTTCCCGGACCACGCTAAACGTTACCAGCCCAGTGTCACTGATCGTTGTAGCGTCGCGGACCACAAAGGTCATGCTATCGGTCCCGACGAACGTGTCCGGCTCGGGGGTGTACTTGAGTTTTGGGTCCGAGGCGGAGAAGGCCGAAGTATCAAGCGACCCGTTGGACGGTAAGTAAAGGGAATCTCCGGCGCCGCCCTCATTAATGAAAAAATCGATACTATCACCGTCGGAGTCGCTACCCGTCAGCTTGAAAGCAACCTGGGAGTCCTGCTGGGTCCCTACGGTAAATGAATTAGCTATTGGGATGCGATTCACCCAGGTGCCGGATAGAACACGGGTGAAGTAGGATTCGTTTTCGGTATCGTGATTGTCGAATGCGGTAACCCGGTAGTAGTATCCCTCTCGCTTTTCGATGTCCGTATCGGTATAGGACGTATCCGACGCCGGCAGTTCCACCAGTAAGTTCCCGCTATCACTCCAGGTGACGGTATCGGCCGTGTTCTTCAAGCGATAGATTCGGTAGCCTGCCCGCCCGGAAAGAGAAGTACCATCCTCGTCAGTGTCCGAGGGGTCCCACCGGACCGTTATCTGCTGGGCGACACTGGTATCGATAGAAGCATTTGGAGGAACGACGGGCGCCAGGGAGTCACCTGCGGGCGAGGTATCGACCTCACCGAGCCGGTGCGGAATGTAGTCAACGTCACCAACGGTCATACGGTTAATGGCACCACTGTCAGCGGTCGACCACCAGTTCCGGAGTACTTCGGTCGGGCCAGTCGTCAGAACCCCGGAATCCGGCCAGACAGAGGAGGGATAAAGGTTGTTTTGACTCAGTTTGTTCCCGGAACCATCCGTAGCAATCTGATACCCCGTGTTGTCGCTGAAACGATTCTGAACAATAAAGTTACTGCTGGAACCACTGATTTTTAGACCGTTGTGGTTGTTTCCGGAAAGATTGTTGTGAACGATTCTGTTATTGGCCGCCGACGCCACCAGGCTGATACCGACGGTGTTACCCCTCAATGAGAGTCCCCGAAGCAGAACGTCGGTTGCGCCACTGAGACTGATCCCGTGAATTGATTCCGTAATGGTCATG
>JBDGPI010000232.1:0-10663 GCA_042219765.1 Salsurabacterium abyssinicum (SeqCode) | reverse complement strand
CACCAAGGACTGTCCTGTCCTTCCCCGCACCGATAACGCTTACGTCAGGGGTATCCAGGGTAACCGTGTCCTTGTAGGTCCCCGCGTCGAGGTAGATGGTCTCACCGGGTTCCGCGATCGAGACAGCCTTTTCCAGTGTCCGGAGCGGGTGGCGCCTGGAACCTATTTTGGAGTCATTGCCAGTTGCGGTCGTGAACTTATCACCGATCTGCGAAGTATCGTTAACGTAAATGGCCGGTCCAAAGGTGTCGGCGAATGCCGTCAGCACCGGGGAAAAATAGCTCTCATTTTCGAAGTTGTTACCGTCCGTTGTGTGAGAATCAACGGCCGTAACACGGTAGTAGTAGGTGTCGGGAGAATTTATGGCGGTATCGAC
Organism: Salsurabacterium abyssinicum (SeqCode); assembly: GCA_042219765.1. Classification (GTDB taxonomy): domain Bacteria; phylum T1Sed10-126; class T1Sed10-126; order T1Sed10-126; family CAZEBV01; genus JBDGPI01. Next base: position 10,287 of record JBDGPI010000232.1, on the reverse strand, counting down.
GAAACTCGTATCGGTCGGAACGTTCGATGCGTAGAAATGATTGCTTTTCCAGTCACTGTTGGTCGGTGACGTATCACGGTAAATACGGTAGGCATTAATTTGGTTGGCAGCAACGGAAGTATCCTGATTTTTATTCGTTTGATCCCACTCAAGAGAGATCTTTGAGGGTTCGGACGTATCCGCCCGGAAGTTGGGCGGAGTGGCCGGAGCCACCGTGTCGGCACCGGGGGCCGTGTCAACAACACTCAGTCGATACGGGATGTAATCGATGTTACCCCCGGCGACATTATTAATACCGGTGCTGTCCGACGTTGCCCACCAGTTCAATTCCATTTTATTCTGGTCGGCGCTGGTATTCACGTCCGAGGAAACCGTCGTGAGGAAATTGTTTTTTTCTAAGTGTATGAACGTACTATTTCCAATAGTCTGAAACTCCTCGTTAGTATTATCCGACGCCTGGTTCATCCGGAAATCGCTCCGGGGTGAATCCTCAAAAAGGAACCCTTCCTGAGAATTATTTCTCGCAAGATTATGAACGGCCCGAACACTGCTGGATTTGAGCACCCAGAATCCCGGGCCTCGATTATTCAGACTTTCACTGGAAATAATGCGGTTATTGTTGGATTGATCGACATAAATTCCGGCAGCCGAGGAATTTACCACACGAATCCCCTCCAGCACGTTGGTGTCACTGAAGACTAATTCCAGACCATTATTAATGTTGCTATGCAGTAGAGCATTCCGGACGGAAACACTCGTCTCATTGTCGAGAAAAATACCGTTACCGCCGTTGTCCCGAGAAACAACCCGCCGAACCATGCTGCCGGTTCCACCATTCAGTGCAAGGCCATGGGAGTTGAAATTCCTCACCCGTATTAACTCAATTCGGTTGTTCTCGCCCCTGACGAACACACCGCTGTCCAGACCACTACCCGTCAGGATGGTTCCACTGTCTTCTGCCCCAAGCGAACCAGTTTCACCGGAACCGGCTATCCGTAAACCATTCTGCCTGACGGGGATCGTCTCACCGAAAGTCCCAGCACCGATTAAAATAGTGTCACCATCACCGGCTGCCGAAAGCGCTTTTCGAATGGTGGCAAAGGGACTGTCGGAACTCGTTCCGGAGTTGGTGTCACTACCCTGAACACTGATTGACCAGGAATCGCCGTCGGTGGTATCGGAATTATTAACGTAATACGTCTCGGCCAGGGCCTCTGAAACGGGAAGGAAAAAGAGCCCCATACAAAGGAGGACGACTGTAAGCGAGAAGAAACGGTAACGACTAAACTGAAACATATCCTCTATCCTTCCATTCCCGAAAGTCCACAGACTTCCATAATTCCGGTGATCCTATCGTCCGGGGAATCCATCGGAAATCACTACGAGTAGCAATCCTGGGGCACACTTAATCAGTCTGCACTTGTTTATGAAATATACGGCAAGCGCATGCGCGGAATAATTGTGTTCCCTACCTATTTTGATCGAACAAATCCCGGTGGAAGTTAACAATTAATTATAGGTGACAATCTGATCTTTCGGGATTAAGGGCGATGAAAGAGGTCTAATGGGGGATTATTTCAACCGAAATGAGTAGATCATTGAAGGAAGGGTGGACCAATAAAAATAAAGTTCGGCGTCCGACACCGTCTCACCCGTTTCGAGCCTGGTGATGTCTCCCTTTAGTGTCGTATGAGTTCGATGGAGATTCGTTAATTTAAGGTTGTTCTTCTCCCCGTAGAAACGATAGTCCTCTCCGTCCGACGAGAAAGTGAAGACGTACCGAATGGTTCGTTCCGTAAAATACCGCAATTCCATGAATCCTTCGGCCGATGCTTCCTCACAGAGACCTTCAACCGTCACGGATCCTTCGACCGGATGACGTAAAAAATTGTCACTCATCGGGTTAAGCCAGGTGAGTAAATTTCGTGGACCCCACTCGAGGGTAAACCTCATGGATTGAGATCCGGAAGGCTTCCCCTGATCAACAAATCGATGGGAACCACTCATGGCCTCTTCGATGGTAAAACCGATAATTCCGGAGGACCACCTGTTCCTGGATGACGTATCCGGGCTGTCCAAGATTTCCCAACTCCTTCGGCGTATCCCGTCAAGCACGGAAAATTATCAGAGGGCGGAATTGAAATATTCAAACTTGCTCAAACAGGATAATAATTATACACTGTTTTTCATTCTGCAGAATTTTAAAGTTAAACTCGACCTTTTGTAGAAAAATTCATCGTCTGGCCATTTAATTTATCCTGACTTTTTTGACTGATCTTCATTTCTTCGAAATTAAATTAAAAAAGCCCAGTCAATCTGACGATAGTTTTCAACAGTCAATCAAACAATATCGTTTTCACATTTTGTGGTCAATAAAATGTTACTTGATTTAAGTATCATCAGGCCTTATAAAGTAAGCGTAACATGTGATTAATTCAGTCGGTTTTTCACGATCTCCATGCGTTACAATCTCTGGCCTTTCCGCTGGATTAAAGACCTTTTCGTCGGGTCGGTACATGGAATAAACCATTTCCATTTTCTGTTTAGGTTATCGATATCGTAATTACAGTAATGTTCCAGAAAATAGATCATATTTCATAGATAATTAATGCTGTATTAGGTAATGCCTGAGATTTCACTTATGCCCTGGACATCATGTCTCTGACTTCATCGACTTCATTCAAAGAGGGATTTCTCATGTTGACGACGTCTGAAGAACTTTCGGAATTAGAAGGAATGGATCAACTGCTCGACCGTGCTGATGCGACGGGAAGCCTCACCTATTCGGAAATCAATGAAACACTCCCCGACGAATACACGGAACCCCTTCGGGCAGAACCCCTGATTGCTTTTTTCCAGGACAAGGGGATTGACCTGGTTCAGGAAGAAAACGGTCAGGAATTTGCCGAAGAGTTACGTCTGGATGAAGCCGACGGAAGTGGTATGAGCAAAGGCTTGAATAATCCTGTTCAGCGTTACCTCCAGGAAATCGGAAATCACGAACTGCTTTCCTCGGAGGAGGAAGTCGCAATTGCCAAACAGATTGAAATGGGCAAACACCGCACGATGGAATCAGTCCTCGGCACCTATTACACGGTCTCGGAGTTCATTGAAAAGTCCAAAAAAGTACTCGACAAGGACATAAGCCTCAAAAAGATCGTTGAAGTCAAGAAAACCGAACGGCTTGAGGACGACGACGTGGATTACTGGTTTGACAAAATCAGCACAGCACGCAATCGTCTTATTCAGTACCGTTCCAAATTTGAGAAAACTTACGAAAAACTGAAGAACGCCGAAACGGACGAGGAAAAGCAGGAAGCCCGGGAAGAATTCCAGGAAATCCAGTCCAAGATTTACGATGCTTTCATGGAGGTGGAAATCAATCGGGACCTGGCGTTTGAATGGGTTGAGGACGTTAAACACGCCGTTGAATCCATGGAGGACTTGGAAAGTTTCGAGGAAAAAGTCCAGTCCCGTCTCAACCGCAGCCCGAGCCAGCTGTTAGAACTCTACGAACGCATCAGTGACGATGCCGAGGCACGGCAGGAGTGGAAACGGCGCAGTTCTTATCGCTGGAGCAACATCCGTCGTTTCTCACGGAAACTTCAAAGACGCCGTGAGGAAGCACAGGAAGCTACCGAGAAATTCCTCCTGGAAACCGAGGATCTTCGAAAGGTCTACCACAAGATCAATCTTTCCGAAACCCGCATGCGCAAATACCACGATAAAATGGTAAGCAGTAACCTCCGGCTCGTGGTCAGTATTGCCAAGCGCTACACCGACAGACTTAATTCAGGAGGGGAACATTGGACTGACCAAAGCAGTCGACAAGTTTGAATACCGCAAAGGATTTAAGTTCTCGACCTACGCCACCTGGTGGATCCGACAGGCCATTACCCGTGCTATTGCGGACCAGTCCAGGACAATTCGAATTCCCGTTCACATGGTGGAACAGATTAATAAAGTTCTCCGCACGTCCCGCGAACTCGTACAGGAGTACAACCGTGAACCCACAACCGAGGAAATTGCGGAAGCCCTTAACTGGAGCGAGGACCGGGTCGAAAAGATTCAGAAAATTTCTCAGGATCCCATTTCACTCGAAAAGCCCGTCGGTGACGACGACGACAGCAACATCGGCGACCTGGTTGAGGACAAAGACGTGGAGTCCCCCATCGAGGAAGCCACCGAGGATCTTCTCAACGAACAGCTTGAAGGGGTCCTGAAGGAACTTGACTGGCGCGAAGAACAGGTGATTCGTCTTCGCTTTGGTCTGGACGACGGTCAGGAACGAACGTTCGAGGAAATCGGGAACATGTTCAAGCTCTCCCGTGAACGGATCCGTCAGATCGAAAACGACGCCCTCGAAAAACTGCGGCACCCGTCACGGCGTGAGGAATTGGAGGAGTTCGTTGAAGAGTCCTCCGACGACCAAAAACGACCGTCGGCCGCCGCTTAAACGTTCGCAACGCAACAACGGCTAGCAACGAAAACGGTCCTCGCTGGCAACCTACCCCGGCCAGCGAGGACCGTTTTTTTATTTCCCCTGTTTGTTTCAGAAAATCACGCTAACAACCCCACTTAAACTTCGCCCAACTCCCCTCAAACGGTACGACGCTACTCTCTAACGAATATTGGACGGCCCTGCAACGGTACAATGAATTCCGGATACCTTTGTATTTTGGGGTTTAGTCTTCAATACGTTTTACGTAGGTACGTAACTCAAGACATTTTCGATGATTAATCTCATCCACACTACCACCCTTTCTTACGGGTGTCCTGATCCCAGGATACCTTTTTAAGGTAGGTTCTAATTTGATGGTAGTTCAATTATGACAGGATTGAAGTCCTCAATCGGATCCAGGAAGACGTCTTCAGGGGTTGTGCTCTCATCGAATAACCGGAGGAGTCACAATCCGTGCTTGCGGTAAAAACACCACACAATCGTGTTATTTAAAAGGATCATTATCCCACCACATGTTCAAGTCCCACCAGTCTCGGTTATCGGCGCAATCAGTTGGTCACAAATTCAGTGAGGACTCCAAGAGGGGGACCGAGGTGAAAAGAACCTCAAGCAATCAGACCGGTAAACTTATTGAAGTGGGAAGCGTTGGGTTTACTTCTCAGGTTGAAATGGAAACGAAATTGCTGAATTATCAACTTTTTCACGGTCAATGACTGCAATCATGAGACTATACGGGGTGAATGACGTAGGTCACAATTCCCCATACCTGGAAGTCATTGTGCGGGGTCACTTCAATATCCTCGTAATCATCGTTTTCGGCCACGAGATAAACGGTATCATCACTCTTCTTGAGTCGTTTGACACTCAAGTTTCCGTCAATTGAGGCAACCACGACTTTCCCGTCCACCGGTTCCAGTGCACGATCCACTACGAGAATGTCTCCGTCGTGTATTCCGGCTTCAACCATGGAAGCACCGGCGACTCGAACGAAATAGGTAGCGGCAGGATTGTCGATGAGGTGCTCGTTGAGATCTATTCGGTCCTCGATGTAATCCTCGGCCGGGGATGGAAAGCCCGCCTGAACGGAGACCTCCGCCAGCGGCAATTCGTAGTCAGTGGATTGATCGGCGGTAAAAACTTCAGTAACAACGGTACTATTTTTGCCTGATTCGTCGGAACTCATTATTCTCTCCCCCGAGGTGACAGTCAGGTCGAATGTTTTAGTTTATCAAATGTACTTCAACCACAGGGAGGTTTAATCCGTCATCCGGGAATAGTCCACCGAGGGACCTTATAGTTCAGTGGGAATGGAATCCTCGATCCTCCAGGTATTCCCGTCAAAGACACAGCGAAAGGCCAGGATATTGACACCGGCTTCATCGGCGGATCGAAGGGCATGGAGCCAGTCTTCCTGAGTAACGGCCGCCGGTGACAGGCCCTCCACGTCACTCCGCTGGACAACGAACACGCAATCCGCTCTGTCGCCTTCCTCCACTGCCCGTGAAAGATCGGCCAGGTGGCGGTACCCACGTTCGGAGGTAGTCCCCGAGTAAAACGCCTCGCCGGACTCCGAGCGGCTGCTCAGCGATTTCACTTCAATCCAGTGGGACCGTTCATCCAACCTCCGACAAAAATCAATCTGACTGTCGTAGAGTGGGACCTCCCGGTCCCACTCCGAATACGCTCCGAACCGATCCTCGGAGGTTTGAGATAGGTACTCATCGAACAGCTCGTTCGCACGAATTGCCTCGATACCGACCCAGGTATCGTTATTACGAAACCCCTTAACGGTAAAATTAGTTTTCCGTTCTGGGTCGTCGTTTTCTGTTAGTAAGACTTCAGCACCGTCCTTGAGCAGCCCGATTAACCGCGAAGTATTTGGGCAAAACGCCCGCACCCGATCGCCGTCCGAAAGTTCAATTTCCATAACGAACCGATTGAGTCGATCCCGGTAGTAACCGGTCAGGAAATCCGATTCCGGGTTGTTTCGATCGGGTCCTACCATTAATTATGAACCGATTTGGTCCCGTCAAACACCAGATTCATCACAACATCACACCGACCAGGACCTGCTGAATTATTATGCTTTTACGTCAGAGGATTTCCCCACCGGAAGGTTCTCGAGAAACTCGAGGGCAAGGGTATTAAGTTTGTTGGCATGCTCCAGGTTCTGGAGAATTTCGTCCTTTGTCTGACAGTAGGGTCCTCTCGGTATATCATTCCCGGTGAATTCCAGCATGTACTCTATGTCGTCCGCAGTCAATTCAACGTGAAATTGCAACCCGACGACAGTTTCATCGTAGACGAACGCCTGGTTGTCACACCCGGGACTTTCGGCCAGTCGGGTGGCCCCATCGGGGAGATCAAACGTATCACCGTGCCAGTGAAATACGTCGAGTTCCTCGGACCAGGTATCGACCAGATCATGGTCTTTTCCCTGCTCGGTCAACTCAATCGGATGCCATCCAACTTCACTATAGCGGGCTTTGTAAACGTCGGCCCCCAGCACATTGGCAATCATCTGTGCCCCTAGACAGATACCGAGGACAACCGTGGAGCTCTCCATGCACTGCTCGATAAAACGCTTTTCGTCACTGATCCAGGGATAATCCACTTCATCGTTAGCCCCCATTGGACCGCCCAGAACGACCAGCAGATCAACATCGGTGACGTCCGGAAACTCAACCTCCCGAAACGACTTGGTCATGGTTAGAACATGATTGTTAGACTCGGCCCAATGAGAAATAACCCCGGGTTTCTCGTAGGGGACGTGCTGGAGACAGTGAATTCTCAAAAAAGTTCCTCCTCAAGAAAGAAAACAGGTGGATTCAGTTGAGTTGTTTCTGCCATATCAATTCTCTCTGGGACAAGCTCCCAGCAGATTCAAATTTGACTCAATAAACTAGGACGATTGGTCGGATCAGTAAACAATTGTCCGATCAGCTTGACCGTACCGGCAGGAAACGATCGTATATCAGGTACGTAACCGATCCAATACTCATAATTCCAAACCCAAGCAGAACCAGTGATAGCGGCCAACCGAAACTTTCGTGAAAGTACTTCATCGTCAGGCGAGTCAAATAGGCAATCAGGAAGACGGAACTCATCACCAGGCTCAGGCGGCTGTTCATGCGAATACTAACCCAGAAAATAAACAAAACCATCACGGGGAATGCCGCTTCCCAGAGCACGTGCTCGGAGGGGTCCCATCCACCGAGGGCAAACCCGGCACTCAGAAAGGCTATATTGCCAAACCCCCAGAGAGTTCTTGATAACCCACGCTGATGCTGCCAGCCGGTGTACTTCCCCAGCACCATCCATCCAATCGCCCGAGACAAAGAGCCAATCAGTAACCCCGAAATAACACCAACTGCCAAAGATAATGCAGAAGGTGAGAACCACAGTTCGCCGTGAAACACGGTAGAGAACTAAATATAGTACAAACAGCATTCCAGTGACCTGGGTTACGGTAGCTGCGGAGTAGGGATTAAACCCGTACAGGTGGTGAGTAACAAATAGACCGAGCGGCAGAAGAAGCCCGGCCAGGTAGTAAAGGGCTCGTGTGAAAATTCTGGCACGGTCAAGATAATCCAGGAGCACTGCCGTACCGAGTGCCACAGCTCCCGACGCAAGCGTGAGCAGAATTTTGACAAGGCGACTAAGCTCCGTCCAATTCTGGAAAACCAGAAGAGCAAGCCCCAGAAAAACAACCAGTCCCCCGGTGTAATAAAGTGTTTTTGAAACCCGGTCTTTAGTCCGCTCCTCTATCGCGCTTGAGTCATCCGTCGTATCAGTCGATCGTTTGCCCTGGTGAAACGCTTCGATCAACTCGGGTCGGGAGATTTCATCTTGTGCCGAAAGCCGCCGAACGCTCTCCAGCAGGTCCGATTTTTCGGATTGGGTTTCGGAAAAATCCGAGTCAGGCATGGGGATCATTCCCGAGAAAGGGAAAACTGAGTTACATCGCAAGAATTACGGACTGGTTTATAGTTTGAAGCAAAGTTATATTATGATACTCACTCTAAGAAAGACAATTACCTATTGGACGTGCATACTGTTGTTCTCTTCCTCTTCAGCCAGTGGTTCCTCCGACTCCCCCTTACAGTCGAGCAACACCACCTTACTCGAGCGCATGTTCCAGATCCACATACAGGACGTCTCACGAACACTCATTAACTGGCTTGGTTTTATCAGCGTCATTTTTATCGTCCTTACCCGCCCCCTGGATTATTTTGTCCCGGCGTACAGTGAGGGACTCCTGTACTGGCGGTTACTGGTCTGTCTATTCCTGTTATTGCCCATAATTCTTCTTCACTTTTCACGTAAGCTACGCCGCTGGACCAACCTGATATTTACGTTGAACTTCATTGCTGCGTCCGTCGCCACGGGCTACTTTCTGATGCCCTTTGACACTCCGAATGCATTCTTACGATACCTCGTCTACGTTGTGCCGCTCTGGCCCATAGTAACACCAAGTAATCTGCCCAAGCGTTTCTTGATAACGTCCTGTTCGTTTTTTGTTTTCCTTGGTGCCTACTTTAGCATTGGGCCGCAAATCCTCCTGTTTCTCTCGATTGCGGTGATCATGAGCGGTATGATACTGATTAGTGTCATCATCGGACACATGGGGTTTTATCGACTTATCCGTGAGGATTTCTTCAACCACCGAAGGCTCCGGATGCAACACCAGAGGATTGAACGTCTCGCAAACTACGATCAATTAACGGGCCTCTACGACCGACATCGACTCGAGGATCGCCTAACTCAGGAAGTTAGTCGCTCCAACCGTTACGATCATAACCTGACGCTCATGATGCTGGACCTGGATCACTTTAAAAACGTCAACGACACCTACGGACATACTGCTGGCGACACTGTACTCGAAGAGACCGGGGACATTATTCGGGAAACCTGCCAGGAAAACATTCGTCAGTCCGACATCGCCGGCCGCTACGGTGGTGAAGAATTCTGTATCTTACTTCCCGAGACGAATTATGACGAAGCCCTGCGAGTTGCCGAACGAATTCGGACAAGTCTAAGCGAAATGACCTTCACCGGTTCAGACGGAAAAGAATTTCAGGTGACCTGCAGCATTGGGATCGCCGAATACGATTCATCCATGGATTCCTACGAAGAACTGGTTAAGGCTGCCGACGACGCCCTTTACGAGGCCAAGGAAAGTGGCAGAAATCAGGTCGTCACGGATGAGGAAATCCCTGATTGAGCAGAAACCAGCGTATTTTGAACACCATCACGATTTCACAGAGAATGGCTTCTGCTGTTTGATTTCGGGAGGGACCCAGTTCCATGCAAGAACACTATGACGTTATTGTGATCGGTTCCGGACCCGCCGGGTCCACGGCCGCGTACATTCTGGGTAGCAACGACATTGATACTCTTCTTATCGAAAAACGGGAGTTACCCCGCCACAAAACCTGTGGTGGAGGCCTGACCAACAAGACCATGCGGCTGTTAAAAAGAGTCTTCGATCGTGATCCTGATGAACTGCGGGACTCCGAAATCCTAAATTTTGACACGATCGATTGCCGGGTAGGATTCCAGGAGGAAACCATAAAGACCTTTGAATCCTACGATGACGTCTTTTTCACTGACCGGAAGGAATACGATTATTTTCTTTTCCAGGAAGCTGCTTCAACCGGTATTGATACACTGATCGGTGACGGTGTCAGCGACATTAACTTCTCGGAAAACCAACTAAACACCGACAGTGGCGAATCCATTAGTTTTGGGCATCTGATGGCTGCGGACGGGGTTCACAGTAACACTCGAAAAGCTCTAATGGAGCGGGACGATATATCCTGTCC
>JBDGPI010000231.1:0-4112 GCA_042219765.1 Salsurabacterium abyssinicum (SeqCode) | reverse complement strand
GTTAGCACGTTACCCCGATGCAAATCAGGGCGTTTCGTACGATATTTTTTCATCTATTCGCGGTTCTTCCTGATTTGCGACGGGATGTACGTTAACCGGCGTTTGAATCGTCTTCCTGCTCCGGTTGTCTCGTGTGAAACACTCCCTTTTGGTAAAGAAACCAGCATCCCCCAAACAGAACGGCGTATTTAAACAACAGCACGGCCCCCGTCACCAGGAACACACCCATTTCACCGGATTCCATGGCAAACAGTTTCAAATGTTCAGGTCGATCCCCTTATTTCTCCGCCCATCAAGCTTTGAATAAGTGACACGATTTTGGAGGAGTCCCATTCCCTTGGGCCCGTGTAGCCGGCCACGGGATGGCCGTGTGGATCCAGTAGCCAGGTCTCGGGGATCGTGTTTACCCGGAAGGCCTCCCCCAGTTTCCCGGACGGATCGATCCTGATGGGAAATCGGACGCCCTCCTCGTTCAAAAACGATCTGATTTTTCCGGGGGATTCGTCCATGTTGATTCCCACGACCGAAAACGGTTGCGCTGACAACCGATCGTGCAATCGCTGAAGCGACGGCATCTCCACCCGACACGGCATACACCACGTGGCCCAGAAATTAATCAGCACCCACCGGCCGTTCCACTCGGCCAGGCGTGTGTCCTCCCCGGACAGGGTTTTCAGCCGGAGGGAAGTCTCGAGGTTCGGTTTGGGGGTGGGTGTAAATCCAAGTGATCGAAGGCGGTCCCGCTCGTTCGAGGTCAGCTCCGTCCATCCAGAAGGCTTTTTTTCCTGTTGACGGGCCTTCCGCTTCGACGTGGATTGATAAAACGCCACAAAAAGCAGAGTAATCCCGACCACCAAAATCCCATAAATGAATGCACGTCGTATGTTCATCGCAGTCTAAGCACAACCAGGATGTCAACGAACATTAAATCTTCTGGCCGATTTATATCACGACCATGATTCCACGACCTATAAACAAGGCACCCAGGATCAGCAGTACGAATCGCCCTGTCCGTCCCAACTTGTTGGCAATGTGAAACCCGGCCGCCGACAGGATCATGACCGATGGATGCTCGATTGACGGACGGGCCCCGGCCGGATATAGAAAATAAAGAAACAGGCCCAGCAAAACCTGGAGATCGACCAGCCCGACAAAACCGCTCATACCGAGGTCGAACCAATCACTGTGACTTGAGCGGGTCAGCAGCTCGTATATCGCCCAGCCAATTAAAAACAGTATCAGCACCGCCACCAGATACCCGAGTCCACGATGGGCCTGTTTCAACAACCAGGTCCAGAAGTACGTTTGTGTCATGAATCTCACACTCCGAATATTGGAATCACAGCAGAGCTTGTTTGATTAATCAGAGTTTGGTCGTATGCCACGAAGGCGCAGTGCGTTACCGGTAATCCCGAAGCTGACGGCCATGTCTCCCACGAGCACGGCTACAATCAGGGTGACCCACCCGGGAATGACACCAATGCCAAGTAATACCTTGATGATGACCGAGGACCAGATGTTTTGACCAATAATGTTTTCACCGGCTCGACTCAGCCGGATCACGTATGGAAGCCGGGAGAGATTATCACCAAGCAGGGCAATGTCCGCCGTCTCGAGGGCCGTGTCAGTGCCGGCTGCGCCCATAGCAATACCCACGTCGGCCGCGGCCAGGGCCGGGGCGTCGTTAACGCCGTCCCCCACCATGGCAATCCGGCCGTGTCGATCCCGCAGTTTCTTAACTTCATCGACTTTATCCTCGGGCATCAACTCGGCGTGAAAATGGTCGATGTTGAGTTGCTCGGCGACCGCTCGTGCTGTTTCCTCGTTGTCGCCGGTAATCATCACGACTTCCACGTTCATGTCGTGAAGAGTGTCAATCATGGGCCGGGCCTCGGCCCGGATTTCATCGGCGATCCCAATCACGCCCATGATTTGATCGTTTGTTCCCACGCACACGGCCGTTTTTGCCTCCTGTTCAAATGACCGTGCTTCACCGGGTTCTTCACTATCAAACATGGAGGGTTTTCCGACCTGGTACACGGAACCATCCAGCCGGGCACGTACGCCGGAGGCCGTCACGGATTCAAATTCAGTGGCGTCCGTTAATTTGATCTCACGGTCCTCGGCTTCCTCCACGATGGCGTTCGCCAGGTGATGTTCGCTTTTTGATTCGACCGAGGCGGCGATCCGCAACAACTCCTCCTCGGATTGACCATCCAGCGATACGATGTCCGAGACGACCGGCTCTCCCACCGTCAGGGTGCCGGTCTTATCGAAACAAATCACGTTTAACTGTCCCAGGGTTTCAAACGGTTCGCCTCCCTTAATTAAGGTCCCGTGGCTCGCGGCGGAGGTGATGCCGGAGACGACCGTGACCGGTGTTGAAATAAGCAGTCCACACGGACAGGCAATCACCAGAAGGGCCATGGCTCGAAGCCACCAGGTTGCAAAATCTCCCGGCACGCCCGGGATGAAAGGAACCACGAGTCCCAAAAACAGAGCAATGCCAACCACAACCGGCGTATAAATCGAGGCAAACCGATCGACGAACCGCTGGGAGGGCGCCTTCGTCTCCTCGGCCTCCTGGATCAGTGAAATAATCTTTGCGAGGGTGTTCTCATCGGCCGGTTTCGTAACTTCAACTTCGATGTAGCCCTCCTGGTTGATGGTTCCCGCAAAGACCTCGTCACCGGTTTGTTTGTCCTCCGGCATGGATTCGCCAGTCACGGCGGATTCGTTGACCGTCGTTTCGCCTTCCGTCACCCGGCCGTCGGTCGCAATTCGGTCCCCGGGCCGGACGATGACAGTCTCTCCTACGCTTATGTCTTCGACGGGAACCGTCTTTTCCTGCCCGTTTCGACGAACCGTGGCCTCCCGGGGAGACATTTCCATAAGCTCCTTGAGCGAGGACTGGGCCTTGATCATCGACCATTCCTCCATCAATTCGGCCACCCCGTACAGGAAAGCAAGAGCCGCGGCCTCGACGAATTTCCCCAGGGAAAGCGCCCCAATCAGGGCCATACTAATCAAAAAGTCCACCGACATCGTCAGCGTGACAAGGGCCTTCAATCCCCGGCGAACCGTGTAGATACTTCCAATCAGCAGGGTCAGGACAAAGAGGATTCGCGAAACCGTAATCGGTGTGTTCATCAACCGTGTGACCGTCGGATTCGACAGCGCGAACTCAAACAACAGGCCCGTAAAAAACAGAACACCGGCCCCCATCGAGACCAGGGTTTCCGGACTGGTCCAGAAGTTCTGGTCAGGATCGAAGCTGTGATCGTGACCATGTCCGTGATCGTCTTCATGTTCCTCATGGTCATGTTCGTCGTGAGCGTTTTCGTGGGCGTGAGCCTCCCCGTCCTGCTTTTGTTCATGGGTGATTACGTCCGTTGGGTCCGACATTATTCGGTCACCTCGTTCGGCTGGCTCGACGGAACCCAAGCCACGAACAGGTTGTACAACCAGGCCAGGATAACGCCGTCCACAAATCCATCGACGGTTCCTAAAACCATGCCAACAAGGCTACCGGTGATGGTGATTGAGTACCCAAACTCATCCAGCGCCAGACGCGTGAGCCAGGTCGGACGGGGATCAAAGCCGAGATAAATCAGCCATAACGTGGTCACAAAGACGGTTCCTCCCCAGAAGATTCCGACGGCGATACCAAAGGGGGTCACTCGAAGTTTCATGATGATTCCTCCGGTTTGTCTGGAAGATAATTCGTGAGGATTTGTTTCTGTTGTTCGAAAAAATCACCGGGGACACGGTCCCGATGTTCCTCCAGATTCTGGTACAGCAGTTCCATATCTTGACGATACCGTTCATGCCACTGACTGCGGCGACTGATCCGGTACAGCAAATAGCCCATTTCCGCCAGGCCCCCGAGTCCAAGCGCAATAAAAATCACGAAGGTCGTCGTGTCCGGAAACATCCTGTATTCCTCCCGATGATGATCTCGTATAAATATATGAATACACGTTTATATGTAAAGGATTGTATGAGTAATTCGACATATTTCGTCATGTCCAATATACTTGAACAAAAAGGAGGAGACATAGTGAGCGCTCAAGCCGACACGGATACTCAGGAAGGATTTCACACCATTACGC
>JBDGPI010000230.1:0-11009 GCA_042219765.1 Salsurabacterium abyssinicum (SeqCode) | reverse complement strand
AATACACAATGCAGCATTTCGTGAAAACAATCACGGAGTACGACGAGGGACCGATTGCCTTCCGAATGCCCCGGATGCGAGTTAATTCCGACGATCGGCTCACGATCGACGAACTTGAGTCCATTCCGATCGGAAAGGGGGTTCGAGAACGGGAGGGGAGTGACGTGGCCTTACTTGCCATCGGAACCATGGTTCCCGTTGCCCTTAAGGCCGCCGAAAAACTCGAGGACGAGGGGGTTTCGACGGAAGTGATCAACGCCCGGTGGGTTAAGCCTCTGGACCGAGAACTGCTGGCCGAGGCAGCGGCCAAAACAGAAGCTCTCGTCACCGTCGAGGAAGGTCGGGATTCCGGAGGGTTCGGGTCCGCCGTGCTTGAATTACTATCGGATGAGGGGATCCTCCGGCCGACAAAACTGCTTGGGGTTCCCCAGGGCATTGTCAAGCACGGTGATCGTTCACTTTACCTCGAGGAGTTTGGGTTGACTCCCGGTGGCGTAGCGGAAGCCGCTCGCTCCGTTCTCAACCAGCGTGAGCAAAAAACGTCTCGATAAGTCGCTGGTCGAACGCGATGTTAGTCGCAGCCGTTCCCAGGCTAAAGAATTAATAAAAAAGGGCGAAGTCCTCGTTAATGGTATCCCCGTGAAGAAACCCGCGAGCCTGGTCGATGCGGACGACGAACTTTCTCTCCTGAATCCTGAAAAAGCGGACTGGGTTGGTCGGGGTGGTCGTAAAATCTGGCCGTTTCTGGAGTCCGGCTGGTTGTCCGTTGAGGGGGCGGTTTGTGTCGATGTTGGTTCATCGACCGGGGGCTTCACCCAGGCTCTAATCCGAGCGGGCGCCAGGTCCGTTCACGCCGTTGATGTCGGTGAGGGGCAGCTTGCTTTCGAATTACGACAGGACGATCGAGTAACGGTTATGGAAGATTACAATTTCAGGTATGCTGATTCAGCTGATTTTTCCGGATCACCGTCATTCTTTACGATGGACGTTTCTTTCATTTCAACGACTCTGCTTGTTGAACCACTAAATGAAGTTACCCGGAATAACTCGTCCGGGTTTGTTTTGATCAAACCACAGTTCGAGGCCGATAGGGACGAAAACGAAGAGGGTGTCGTCAAGGACGAGAGTGTTGTGATTCGGGTTCTTCAGGATGTTCTCGATGACTGGCGTCATGGGGGATGGTACTGTGATGCTCTGGCTCCCTCTCCGATTGAAGGTCCCTCCGGAAATCTAGAGTACGTTGCGAGACTGCACAGGAACGAAACAACAGTCCTTACTGATACCGAGATTGAATCCGTCGTTAGAGACAACGACTCCAGGGTTTATTCCAGATAATTATAGTGGTTGGTTATGTTGACACGGCTTGATCGAATTCATATTACGAACCTCGCCGTTATTGATGAACTAAACGTTGAGTTCGGTCCGGGGTTGAACGTTGTTACGGGTCCGACGGGCTCGGGTAAAACTCTACTGATCGATTCACTTAAGCTTGCCCTTGGGAACCGTGCCAATTACGACCTCCTGACAGCCGACAGAGACGCCCGGATAGAGGTTGTTTTTTCCGGACCGGGTGATGACGGTCGCATCGACTTTGGAACGTGGGACGAAAAAGGCGAGCTAAATTTTGTCAGAGAATTGAATCAGGATCGCTCAAGCCCTGCCAGATTGAATGGAGAACGGATCCGGCTCAAGGGACTTCGAGAGAAACGAACCCGTTTGATTGATTTTCACGGCCAGCACGAAAATCAGGCAATTTTTGAGCCACACTTCGCCCGGGCCGTGCTGGATCGGTACGGAAACTATCGTGAGACGCTTGACGAGTACCGGGACCGATACGACATCTACAGTGAACTGGAGTCGGAACTCGAGACCCTAACCGGTGACAATTCCGAACTTGAACAGCGTCTTGAATTACTCGAGTACCAGGTGGAAGAACTTGATGATTTCGAGCCGGATGAAGGAGAATGGGAGGACATAGAAGAGCGTCGACGGAAACTTGAGTCCGCGGAGGAAATTGAGCGGGCCCTGAGCGAAGCGGTGGACCTCCTTGACGGGGAGCGTTCCCTCCCCACGAAGGTCGATCAACTTATTGGATCACTGTCGGACATTGAGGATTTTGATCCTGAACTCCAGGAGTGGATTGAGGAGGTCAACGATGTCCGGGTAATCTTTGAGGAATTACGCCGACACCTGAAGGAAAACCAGTCCGAGTTATCCGGCTCCCGACAGGATTACGACGAGGTTATGTCCCGGCGGTCCCGCTGGCTGGAACTGGCCCGAAAACACGACGTACCCCCGGAAAATCTCTATGACCATTACCGGGACAAAAAGGAAGAGATCGAGTCTCTCAGAAATAGGGAGGATCGCCGGGAGGAGATTACCGCCAGACTCGATGACCTCGAAACCGAACTTTACGATATCGCAGGAACCCTTCACGAGAATCGCCAGGAAACTGCCGATCGTCTCGAAGACACGGTGGAAGAGGTCCTGGGCGAGCTGAATCTTTCCGAGGCCGAGTTTCAAATTCGGGTGCGCGAGGATGAGCTTGGTCCTCATGGTTACGACGAGGTGGTCTGGCTTTTTGCGTCCCACTCAACACAGGCTCTTGGACCTCTTTCCTCGAGGGTGTCAGGAGGAGAGATCTCCAGGGTTCTGCTGGCAATTAAGTCGGCCCTGGCCGAGGCGGATCGGACCCCCGTACTGGTGTTCGACGAAATCGACACTGGTATTTCCGGTCAAGAAGCCGAGCAGGTGGGCGCCGTACTGGAGGATCTCGCACAGTATCATCAGGTCCTCTGTATAACCCACCTCCCCCTCGTGGCTTCTAAGGCTGACCAACACATCCGTATCAGCCGGGAGGATCAGGATGATCGGGTTATTGTGGAGGCTGATAAGCTTCGCGAGGATTCTCGTATCGATGAAATCAGTCGTTTGCTATCCGGTGACGAATCATCCTCCGTCTCCCGGGAGCAAGCCCGGGAACTACTGGAAAGTTAATAAATTTTTGTTCAGGGACTGACTCTTCATGACTCCGGCCGAAGTCGTTCTTGTTGTACTCGCCTTTGCAATTGCTATTAGCATTCACGAATCGTCGCATGCTTACACCGCCTACCGATGCGGGGATTCCACTGCAAAACGACAGGGCCGAATATCCATGAATCCCATCGACCACATCGATCCGGTCTGGACGGTTCTCGTGCCGGGGTTACTTATTCTATCCGGGTTACCGCCGATCGGTGCGGCACGGCCGGTCCCCGTTAATCCGTCGAATCTCCGTAATCCCTCCCGTGACGAAGCGCTGGTAGCAGCGGCGGGCCCTATCTCAAATTTCCTACTGGCGTTGACCTGTGGTGTGCTTACCCTCGTCCTGGGTCCTTTGCTCCACCGGGGAGGCCTTCCGGCCGGTGACGGTCTGGGTAAACTGTTGATGGCAGGAATGACCATCAACGTGCTTCTTGCGGTATTCAACCTGATTCCAATCCCGCCGCTTGACGGAAGTGGGGTCCTTCAGTATTTCTTGAACCGCCGTCAGGTGCGCTGGATGAAACAGAATCAGATGATGCTTGGCATGATGTTTGTTGTCCTCTGGATGATGGGGTTTCTGAGTGCTTTTATATCGCCCTTTATCCGCCTTACGTACTTGATCCATCAGAGTCTGGTAAGCTTGATCTGGGGATCCGGAGTTGCCATGATGCTAATCGAGTTAGATCCGTTTGTTTCCTGAAACTGTCCCTGGTAGAACGAACCGTCCCTCCATGGAGATGTAGAGTTTAGCTGGTTGCTTTGGTAGTTATAATCAGTTTTTACTCTATGGTTTTACATATCTGAGTTCGTAGTAGGTGTCTTCCTGGGGTCCGGTGACTCCTGCCAGTATTATTCTGGATCTTAAGTACTGCTACTGGGACTGTTCTTGATGCTAAAAATTGCCCCGCACCGCTATCAATCCTCAAGTGGCGCCCTTCAGACCCTCGGGGAGTACCTCGAACCGCTGGGGGAACGGGCACTGGTCGTAGCCAATAAAACGGCCCTGGAGCGGTTTGAAGACGTCATAAGAAGCAGCCTCAAGGAGTCTATGATTGGGGTTAGTTTTGAAATTTGTCTCGGGGAGTGCTGTCTACCGGAGGTCGAACGGTTATCGGAGGAAGCCGAAAAAGAGGATGCCGATATGATCGTGGGCGTGGGAGCCGGCAAAACACTTGACGTGGCCAAGTACACGGCCCAGCACACTGAATCCAGAATGATTACCATTCCAAGTGCTGCCAGCTCCAATGCTGCCTTTACAAACCTGGTTTACCTTTACAACGACGATGGGGATTTTCTGGAAGTCGAGGAACTTGAGACGGCCCCCGATCTCACTCTGGTTGATTACAAAGTGAATGGCCTTGCTCCGAGCCGCCATCTTCGCGCCGGTATGGGAGTGGCTCTGGCTACCTCCTATGATTTTGACCTCAGCCGGGATCAGCTCGACCGGCATCAACCGTCGAACATGGCCTTCAAGCTGGCTCAAAATCTGTCGGAGTCCCTATTTGAAATAGGCCAGCAGGCCCTCGAGGACGTTAAGAAGGGTGAGGTGACCGGTCGAGTTGAATCGGTCATTGAAATGAATATCCTGCAGGCTGGCTTAATCAGTTCACTTGGTGGAATATCCTTCCGTTCAAAATTTGCCCATTGCTTGACCAATCAACTCAATCCATACACGCAGGAAGACGTCCTTTACGGTGAAGTGATTGCGTTTGCTTTGATCGTTCAGCAATTCATGAGGGACAAACAACCCCAGGAATTCACGAACCTGCTGCGTTACTACCGTGACGTCGGTCTTCCGTTGACCATGGATTCAATTGGCCTTCCCGAACATCAGAGGGATTCTATTCTGGAGGACGCTTTTGAGGACATTGTCGAAAACCTTGCGGACTTTAAGTTACCCTTCGAAATGACCGTGGAGCAACTTGCTGATTCCACGAAGAAAGCGGACGACCTTGGCAAAAAAATTATTCAGTCAGGGATTGAATCGATTCAGTAAGTTCCTTGTTGTGAACCCAGCCGATTGTAGTTTCATCAATTTTCACGAGCACCCAGGGGTGTTGAATTTCCAGTAAGCTGGCTTTGAGTGGTGTATCAAGTTTTTTTGGTTGATTAAATTGAAACTCGGGCGACATCCTCGGATCGCTGACCGTGATTTTGACAGGTTTCTGTTCCTCAACGGGCGTTTTCCAGATCACTTCCACGAGCTCCGACGAGACCCAACCGAGGGTTCCGTTAACTGTTTTCACACGGAACCAGTCACCATCCTTCCCCATCAACCGGAGTTCCTCGTACTTGTAAACCCGTCCTGCGGTGGCAAACTGAGTGCCGGGACCCTGACGGAGGTTTACTTTGGACTCGAGGACTTTCACACGGTTGTGCTTCTGAAAGTCCTCGGGTATGAGTTTCTTGGTCGACTCCTTCAGGGAAGGAAGGTCCTTCTGGAACCTATCGAAGATCGGCTTGGGAACTTCTAATTCCCGGATTACGGATTTATGAATCCAGCCGATGTTCCCGTTTCGGGTTCTGGCCCGAAACCAATTCGTTATCCGGTCGATGGGCATCAGAAGTGTTCCACCTCCGGGAGTTTTCTGGATGGAGTGGGTTGTGCTGGGACCGGTCCGGAAATTCACACCGTCGTAATTCTTTTTGACGCCAAGCATTCTTCTGCGTTCTCCATCGTATTCCAGGAAGGCTTCCCAGTTATCGGGTGAGAGTTGATTCGTATCGCTTGAGTCGGTTCCGTTGTCGAGGTCACTGGTGCTGGCATTGGAGCTGGAGGGAGAGACCGTTTCTTTGGATCGCTGTACTCGAGGTTCATTTGAAGACCCCTGGCTGGCCCAGTAATATCCACCCAGGCTACCGGCGAACAGGAAAAAGACACCAGTTGATATAATGGAGAGAACACGAATATATGACATGATATAATAGCTTCCATTCAAAAAATACAGTTTGATTGGTCTAACTTAAAATTTTTGAGTTAATAGTCTAACACTTTTATGAGTTTTTACATTTCCGGACTGGCGATACAACCCGGTTGTCCGTTAAGTGGAGCCTGATCCGACATGAATACCGGTGGGATTGATTTCGAGCGGTGGTTGCACCATTTATCGGATGTAACGCTGGCCATGATGAATCAGCGGACGCTTTCCGAACTCCTTTCCACTATCCTGTCGGAGATCAGGACTTTAACCCGTAGTGACGCAGGAAGCATTTACCGGGTACTGCAGGACGAGGACCCTCCCTGTATTGTGTTCGAGGAATCTCAGAATGAATCAATTGAACTACCGGATCAGAGTTTTAAACTCCCTCTTGATCGCTCCAGTCTTGCGGGTTACTCCGCAGTCGAGGGAGAAATTCTGAATATTCCCGATGTTTATGAACTAGACGAAAGTCTACCGTACAGTTTTGATTCCGGTTTTGACGAGTCCGTGGGCTATCGGACAAAATCCATGTTGATTGTTCCCCTGAAAAATCGGGATGGAATCGTCAGAGGGGTTCTGCAACTGATCAACCGCAAAAAGGACCCCGATAGCTTTGTCAGTGAAACCCCCATCGAAGCCTACCCCGAGTCAATTAAAGAGGTAGTGATGCCCTTCTCAACACAGGCGGCAATTGCTATTGAGCGTGCGGAACTGGATGAATCAATCCAGTCCATGGTGGATAGCATGATCCATACCCTCGTGAACGCACTGGACAAGCGAGATGAAATCACGACCGGTCACAGCCGGCGGATAGCCGGGTACAGTTATTACCTTGCAAATGCCATAAGTGACCTGGAGGCCGAACCATGGACCGATGTGACGTTTGACGACGAGCAGATCAGAATACTCCTGTATTCCGGATTACTTCATGACATCGGGAAGATTGCCGTACCGGAATCCGTCCTTAACAAGAAAAATCGACTTTCCGACGACCGAATGGAGGCCATCCGGTACCGACTTGCCTACATGGAATCCACCGATCAACTTTCGGATCAAGAGTCCGTGTTTGACCGGTTGCAGTCCATTAATGAGTCGGGGTACCTGGAGGAGGAGGAACAATCCTTCCTCTACGATTTACGGCACAGGAGTTTTAAAACTCCCGCCGGTACCCGGGAACCTATTATCAACGAGTACGAACACAAACATCTTTCTATCAAGCAGGGCAACCTGACAAGCGATGAGCGGGATTCAATTGAATACCATGCCAAAGCAACGTTTGATATTCTTCAGGAAGTAGATTGGACGAGTGAACTCGAGGATGTTCCGGAACTGGCCGCCTCACATCACGAAAAGCTCGATGGTTCCGGTTATCCCTGGGGGAAAACCGAGGACGATCTTTCACTCATAGCCAGAATTCTCGCGGTCGTGGACGTTTACGAAGCCCTAACGGCCAGGGATCGCCCATATCGTTCCGCAATGGAGCCGGAGGAGGCCAGGGAGATACTTTACGAGGAAGCGGAAATGGGTCATCTGGACCAATCCGTAGTGGATGCGTTTTTCGAGGAAGAAATCCACCTGAGTGACGTAGAAGATCTACCCGATTTTAAGCTATTCTAATAGCAAAATTGTCCTGTATAGAAAACCCGGCGTAGAATCAATACGACGGAGGGTTCATTCAGACTCTCATATATCCACGGCTGGTAGCCGGCGGTCATGAAGGTAATGATTAAAAACTACCTCCGTCAGCTCTTACAATTTATGATTCGATGAATGAAACAGAGCAGTGATCCGGTATTACAACATAGTCCTGCTCACTGAACCCGTTTGCAAGCACGATATTTACAACTCGTAGTCTCACCTGGTTCGCTTTATTTTTTTCGGGGGTGTGTGACATGATTACGTCCCGTAAGTCTTCGACCGTTAGCCTGGTACTGGTAGTAGCCGTTGTTTTAACAGTATTCATTGGAGGGTGCTCCTTGCTGGAGCCGTCCTCCGGCGACGGTAGCAGTCCAGCGGTACAGACTTTGACTGAACTCGCTCGGCATTATCAACGGGGGAACGTTCAACGTTTTGTTCGGCTGGTACACGAGGACTACGACGACGGTCGAAGCAACCGGGCCGATTTACGGTACGAAGTGTCCGACGTCCTGGAGCAATATTCCAGTATCGATCTTACCGTATACGGTGAACGGGTGACCCAGAACGAGGATGACACAATAGTGCACGCAAGCTGGAACCTACGCTGGACCTGTACGGAATCGGCCCCCGGCTGTTCGGCCGGAGACATCGTCCTCCGGCGCGGGGAAACAAGTTTTGTTTTCACAAAAGGTAAGGATGCTTATAAGTTGATTGGCCAGCGAAGCTCAAAGTTATTCGGTTCTCCGTCTCCCGGTAGTATTACCAATTAGTAACCTCGCAGTACGCGACAGTCTCCGCTGATTCCATCACGATTGTGTCAATCTGACATCGTTTCTTTCAGGGGTTTTCCATGAGGTTTTCTCTCAATGTTTCCGTGGGGCTTTCCCTTCTCTTCCTGGCCGTTTTTAGTCTTCAGGGCTGTAATCAGCGGATGACTGAATACGTCCCGGGTAAGAAGAAGGATGAGGGGGAATTAAGGCTGGCCGTTAAGAAATTTTTAAGTGACTTTGAGAGAATCTACGAGCTGCAGAACCGGTATCAGTTGAGAAGCATTCTCGGCGATAATTTTGGCGGTTACGACAATGGAACCGATCAACTTATTAATCGGATGGACGAGGTTTTTAATCGATTTGGATCCGTGAAATTCAACACTAAATTAGACGATTTTAACCGCTCCGCCGACAACACTGTTGTCACGTTTGAGTGGATGTTGACCTGGGAATGCACAATAAATGAGTCAAAGGACGGTTGTCCGAAGGAGATTATGGTTACCCCTCCTTACAAGGTATCCCGCCAGGGACGAACCATATTTTACCTCGTCGAATCCGGTGGTGGCTTTCGTATTGAAAACGAAGAGGGGGCTCTCCTTCTTGGGTCTTTTACTCCCGGCTACCAGGTCTATCCATAACGGAACGAGTGAAAAGATCGTTGCTCAGTTGACCTCAGTAGAGTAACCCAACTGGACTGCCCCTGTTTCAGAACTATTTTGAGCCAGGTGAGATCTGGGAGTTAGCCGGCTCGGAGCATCGACTTTTCGCTAGAATACTGAAGCGGCAGTCCGTTACAGTTCCCCGCGCTTGCCTTCGATGATTGAACCGTCGGTCCCGTCTTCGTGGTGTTGCTGTCGTTCGACCTGTCCGTCCGGGCGGATAAGGTACTCGTGGTTACTCTCGGATAGGATGGGATAATAATCGCCGCCGATATCCTTGTACAACTCCACCTGCATTATGATTTCCGCTTCGGGGTCTACCAGTTCTTCACTCTCAACGACGTCGTACTGTCCGCTGTCAATTTTGACGAGAAAATAACCTCCGCTATCCGATTGATACCCGACCAGGTACTCCGAATACCGCTTCAGGTAACAGTCCGCATCCAGTGGGAATTTGTCACCGGTCTTTGAGACTTCCTTAAGTTGACTGTCTTGAACAAGGTAGGACTTGCCGAGGTGGGCCAACGGATGAAGCGAGGTGAATTCATCCGGGCTGTGGGTGAGCAGGATCTCACCCGTGAACTCCTCTAAATTTTCGTATCGTGTGTGGACTTTGGAGTTTGGACCGGAGACGTCATGAATATACACGTAATCCTTTTCGTATAGGTCCAGGGCTTTCTCCAGCCGTCGATTGCTCCAGGTTTGTTCAATGTAATGGCGTGCCTCACCACGGATGTAGTGTCGGTCTTCCAATTCCGTTTCGGAGAGGGATTCGGAAGGGTCGGTTGGCTGAACCAGATCATGCCAGAGATCTGGGTCGTAGACGGTATCGGAACTGAAGAAGAGTTGTCCTTCCGGACAAGAGAACAGGAGCGATGAGGTCGGGGGACCATGCCAGGCAGGAGCCTTTAATGGTTGTAACCTTAGATCGTCCTTGAGGTGGTAGTCGGAGTTATCAGTATTTTGATAGAAGCGTTCGTCATCGTAGCAATAATATGCCTGGGGATCGACCCAGATATCATCGACGGGATCATTGAAAATCATCCGAGGGTAACTACCGGCTTCGGATTGTATGACTTTGGCCCTTCGAGGAGAGGTGACTTCACCCTGCTGGTTGACCACTCGCCACTTGAAGGAACCGTCGGCTCCGTCGACCCTTTTACACCGGTATTTCGGAGTGGGTCCAACCTGAATTGGCTCAATGTAATCTTCAAAACTTAAGTGTAGGATTTCTCTTGAATCCTCTGTTAGAGTTCGTTCAAGTGCCGGCCCCGAAGCCCTGCGGTAGTCCTGAAGTATCTCGTGGGTCCCGTAAAGTTTTACTCGCCCCGTTGTGGCCGTCGAGAACTTCTGGTGAAGAGCAATGTCAGTGAACCACCGCTTGTGGTCCTCGTGAGCGTGAGTACCAACAATTCCATCCAGTTCAGTTAAGCCTTCCGATCCGAGTAACTGAAATACTGGAGCACCACAATCTACGAGAAAATTGCCATCCCTGTAATTAATCTGATAACCAATGCTTTTTCCCAAACGGGAGAATGGACCCGAGTCACCAATGACGTTGACCTTAAATTCCGACATGGGAACAAACGCCGATACCTATGGAGGACATAGCAATGAAGGGCAAGCGATAGAAGGATGAAACCGTGAAAAGTACTTTATCAAAGTGATTCATTTAGTATTCCCGTACTTACTGTTGTCAAAACCACGAAACTTACTAAAAAGCTTGATAAAAACTCTGCAAATTTTCAATCATTGTTTATACTAATGATTCTCGGTACTGAGGCTAAGTATACGAACCTAAATTCTACCGACAAGGTTAACAGTTGTTTCACGATAAGGGTATTTACGCACAGGTTATGCATGATAAATTTTTGATGAAATTTCGAAACGAATTAGTAACTTCAATTCTTAATTAATTCATAATTCAATTTATTTGCAGTTGCCCGGGTGGCGGAACTGGCAGACGCGTATGGTTGAGGGCCATATGGGGTCTATCA
>JBDGPI010000229.1:0-7662 GCA_042219765.1 Salsurabacterium abyssinicum (SeqCode) | reverse complement strand
ATCCCGGTTTGTTTGACCAGCGACTTCACAAATTCGAGGTCGGTATCGGCGTCGTACTTGTCCATCAAGGAATCGGGTACTTTCACCACGGTGAAATAGGTTCCCTCGGAGGGAACAATCTCAAAGGGGGATTGGCGCAATCCCTCAATAAGGAGCTCTTTTCGCCGGCCGTATTCCTTCCTATAATGATCAAGATACGCACGCATGTCCGACTCCCCCATAAACCGGGCAACCGCATGCTGGAGCGGTGTCGCCGTGCAGAAGGTGGTAAACTGATGGGAGCTACGAATGGACCGTGTTAAGTCCGCCGGAGCCAGGGCCCAGCCAATCTTCCAGCCCGTGGCATTAAACGTCTTTCCGGCACTCCCCAGCCAGATGGTTCGTTCTCGGGCTCCGTCGAAGGAGGCCAGGGGCGTGTAGGCACGCTTCCCCTCAAAGAACAAGTGCTCGTAAACTTCGTCGGCGAGTATGACAGCATCATGGGCTTCAGCCACGTTAACGACTTCTTTTAACTCCTCGTCACGAAAGACTCGTCCCGTGGGATTATGGGGGTTATTGAGGATGATCAGGTCCGTATCCTTCGACACAACTCGTTTTAATCGCTTGATCGGGAGATTGAATTCCGGTTCCTCGAGCGGAATGGACACCACCTCGGCACCGGCACGTTTTGATACGGGCGCATACAGGTCATAAACGGGCTCAAATACGATGACCTCGTCCCCCGGATTTAACAGTCCGTATAACGCGGACGCCAGCCCCTCGGTGGCGCCCGTGGTGATCGTAACCTCCTTCTCCGGATCGTAATTAAACCCGTATAAATCCCGGTATAGCTTCATTAACTCCTGTTTTAACTCGAAGATCCCCGGCGACGGTGCATACTGGTGCTGATCGAAGGAGGCAGACCGAGCCTGTTGCAGTTCCTCGAGTAACGGCTCTGGGGGACGAAAGTTCGGAAAACCCTGCCCCAGGTTAATGGCGTCGTATTCTCGAGCGAGTCGTGTCACCGTCGAAAAAATTGATTCACCGGTCGCATCAAATACTTGATTAATCATCCATCTGATCCTCCGAGTATTTCCTGATTTACTCCTGGCGAATTTACACTGTAAAAAATCATCCCGGGAAACACAATTCCAATTCACAGTGGTCGGAACCTTGTACAAAACAACATCACAGTGTCATAATCATTTTCAGCATTCAGGGGAGTGATCGTTGTGGACAATTCGCTCGGTGAAGACGTTGTAACACTCCAGGAAAATGAAGCCGTGTTCGAAAAGGCGTTTGCCGCTTATTCAGTTGTTCTTATTGGTACCCATGAAGAAGATGGTTCCACCGACCTTGCTCCAAAGCATATGATCACTCCGTTGGGATGGGATGATTATTTTGGATTCGTCTGTACTCCCGAACACTCCACCTTCCAGAACGTCAAACGAACCGAGGAGTTTACGGTGAGTTATCCACGCCCGGAACAGATTGTCTCCGTCAGTCTATCGGCCGAGCCCCGATCGGGCGATGACAAGAAACCGGACCTGAATGAACTCGACACCGTTCCGGCCACAGCAGTCGAGGCCGAATGTCTACAGGACGCCTACATCTACCTGGAATGTACACTGGAAGGCATCAGTCAGGATTTCGGAGAAAACAACCTGATTGCCGGAAATATTGTGGCCAAACACGTACACAGCGATGCTCTCAGAAGCACCGACCGGGACGATAATGACGTTATCAATCAAAACCCGCTTCTGACTTACCTCCATCCCGGCCGTTACTCCACGATCGATGACAGTAACGCCTTCCCATTTCCAAAAGACTTCCACCGGTAACGGATCCGGAGTGAAGTCCACCAGCGCCGAACAAATTAAGCATAAGGCACGGGAACAGCGGGAGGAACTCCTAAAACTTTGTAAAAAACTCGTGGAGTTTGAAACTCCTTCCAACGAACCGGAAACCCTTGAACCCGCTTTTGACTTCCTCCAGGAGCAATTCCATCAATTAGATTTTTATTCAAAACGACTGACCGACTCCGAAACCGGCGGTCACCTTTATCTACGACCCAACCAACGTGAAAAACATTCTCCACGGCAACTTTTGCTCGGTCACGTCGACACCGTATGGGAAACCGGAACCCTTCAAGAATCTCCTTTTGAAATTGACGAAGACTCCGGAAGAGCTTCCGGCCCCGGACTGTTCGACATGAAAGCCGGCATTGCTCAACTGATCGTGTCATTAAAAATTATCCGGGACCTCGGATTGAATATCCCCGTCCAACCCCTCATTTTTTTGAACTCGGACGAAGAAATCGGGAGCCCCCAATCCTCCCGGTACATATCCTGTCTTGCGAAGTTCAGCAATCGCTGTTTTGTGCTGGAACCCGCCATGGGTCCCGACGGCAAGTTGAAAACTGCCCGTAAAGGAGTCGGGCACTTCACAATCGATATCGAGGGGCGGGCTTCCCACGCCGGTATATCCCCGGAAAAGGGTTCCAGCGCTATCCTCGAGCTATCACACGTGATACAGAATCTTAACGAACTTAATAATCCCGAAAACGGTATCACGATCAACGTAGGAGTTATTGAAGGAGGAACTCGGAGTAACGTGGTAGCCTCCAGCAGTGAGGCGGATGTTGATGTCCGAGTTAAAACCCAAACACAGGCCCGGGAGATTGAGGAAAAAATTCGCAACCTCGAACCGGAGGCCGACGACGTTGAATTATCGATCGAAGGACATTTCCGGCGTCCCCCCATGGAACGCACCGAACAAAATCGGCAACTATGGAACCGGGTAAAACAACGGGGAATAGAACTCGGATTTGAACTGGATGAAGCCATGTCCGGGGGGGCATCCGATGGCAACACAGCCAGTCAGCATACGCCCACTCTGGACGGTTTGGGTCCGATTGGTGACGGTGCTCATGAAACTTACGAATATATTGAAATTAATGGCTTAGTTGAACGAACGGCTCTTCTCGTCTCTTTGCTAACGATGCCTCCTCTGGAGGAAAACAGTTGTGAGTAACTACCTTTACGGTTCATGCTGTCGAATCGCTGATTTCCCGGATCAAGAATTCACTGTAGAACCGATCGAGTTCCCCCGATGGGACACGGGTGATTACGTCATCGGGAAAGTATCCACTCGTCCTGCTCCCCAAGCACGAATTGAAGCCCCCTCCGGACGGACCATTGAACCCCTGGAGGGTGAATACATCGTGGGAGCCCTGGGAACAAGGCAAGCAACGCGGGGTATTGTGGGCGACTGGAGAGATATCGACCCACAAAATCCACGGATGAACGTCATTGGCGGCGGGGGAGTGATCGGGAAAGTTACCTCAATATCCCCCACCCTGTATTCGTCGACACAACTTTCATATGAGGGACACGTACACGTGGATAACCAAAAATCAAACATGTCCGACTTCGCGATTCAAACACCGGCCAGCAATGAACTTTCTAAACCGGTCATTCTCGTACTTGGTACTTCTATGTCCTCCGGCAAAACAATGTCCGCCCGGGTAATCACCCGTCTCCTCGTCGAAATGGGGTACTCCCCGCTGGCCTGCAAATTATCCGGCTCGGGACGCTACCATGACGTACTCTCCATGGGGGACGCCGGGGCCGAAGAAATCTATGATTTTGTCGATGCCGGTCTCCCTACAACCGTTGTCCCCGAATCGGAATTTCGATCCCCTATACGCTCCCTGCTGTCCCACATTGATTCCCATCAAGGTCATCCCCTTGTGGTGGAAATTGGGGCCTCTCCCCTCGAACCGTATAACGGAGCCGTGGCTATCGAGGAAGTCCAACCCAACGTAGAATTCAGCCTGATAACCGCCTCCGATCCTTATTCCGTAGTCGGTCTCCGCTCGGCCTTCGAGATGGAGATTGACCTGGTAACCGGAATTGCCACCAACACCAGTGCCGGAATCGAACTGGTTGAGGAACTATCCGGACTACCCGCCCTCAGGATTCCAAGTCCGAACTCTGTGAAATGTTATCCGCTACACTTAACGAACGACGTTTGTAAACTCCGTAGAGCCTCCTAACGTAAGCAGGGAAAATTGGGTCCTGCGACACTTATTCCTGACTCGTCTCCAGCGAGTCTCCAAGGAATCTCAATTCGAAAACGCACCGTGCATGGGACTCAAATTCAAATAAATTCGTTTACGCAAGCCTCAAATTTCTCATGCCACCTTCTAAGGGGAGTTACAACAAGGCTTCGACAAAGCCCGTTTGTAAAGTCTTAAGCATTCGATTGTACAATTCCCCCCTGTTTAATATAGCCCATCACATTCCAGTCGGCTTTCTCGTTGAAAAAAAGTGTCACCAATTCCGACACACATTCCCGTGACCGGTAACAACCTAACGCTATGCTCTTTTGGGGACCTTAGTGCCGGCTTGGTCCGACCCGGTTGGTTCGTAATTCCAACTTCCGAAATACGTCAGACTCACCCTGAAACTCCTTCACCATTACACCCGTAAGATCCTATGATTGTACCTGCGTGCTAATATTTATATTGATCGCCGAAATTAAAAACGTTAACAATTATCAGTCGTGGTGGAGGACCCATGGACTCAGACAGCGTTGTCTGGAAATTATTATTCATTGGCGTTATCTCGGTTCTGATGCTTATTCCTCTGAAGTTAATTGAAAAGGTCATTGAACAGCGAGACAAACGTCGCACGAAAACGGAACGTGAAATCACCGCCAAATGGGGGCAAAGCCAAACGATCAACGGCCCCATACTTCACGTACCGTACGTTACTGAAAACAATGATTCAGCTCAGTCTTCCCCAACACAATACGCCCGATTCCTTCCACATAACTTATCCGTAACCGGTACGGTTAAACCGGATATCCGGTACAGGAGTATTTACGAAGTTGTTCTGTATCACGCCGATTTGACGTTACGGGCCGAGTTTGAGCCGCTTCAGTTTGATCAGGTAAACGTCCCCCGCGATAACATCCGCTGGGGTCAAGCGTTTGTATCCGTTGGTTTGTCGGATCTCAAGGGTATACGCCAGGAGGTTAAGCTGAACTGGAACGGGGAGACAGTTCCCTTCGAACCAATTCCTCGTAGTTACGGATTCTTCAAACAGGGATTGCGTGCTTCCCTGCCAACAACGGCGAACTGGAACCCGGAAGAAAAACAGTCCGTGACATTCAACCTGAAATTAAACGGTAACGAAGGAATAAAATTTACTCCTACCGGAAAAAATACTCACGTGAAGCTTAAGTCTTCCTGGCCCCATCCAAGCTTCCAGGGAACGTTTCTACCAGAAAAGCGCCAAATCTCCGACGAAGGATTCTCCGCACGCTGGAACGTGTTTTACCTCAATCGGAATTTCCCCCAGCAATGGATCAACGAAGAATTCTCCGCTTCCGAACTTCAGAAATCATCATTTGGAGTGAACCTGTATTTTCCCGTCGATACCTACCAGCAGGCACTCCGTTCTACCAAGTACGGTTTAATGTTCATTGCTTTAACGTTTGTAACGTTCTTCTTGTTTGAGATCCTGAGCCGAATTTCGGTTCACGCGGTGGAATATCTCCTGGTTGGATTCGCCGTTTGTCTGTTTTACCTGCTTTTGATTTCCCTGGCCGAACTTATTGGTTTTGGTATCGCCTACTTCCTGGCCAGTTTTGCAACCATCCTATTAATCACCTGTTACAGCAGTAGCATTCTCGGGGCCCGCAATAGTGCCCTGATCGTCGGAGGATTACTTACCGGACTATACTCGTACCTCTACGTTCTTCTACAGGTTGAAATGTACGCCCTCCTCATGGGTTCAATCGGTCTGTTTCTCATCCTATCCGTCATAATGTACCTCACCCGAAACGTGGACTGGTATGATTTAAGAACGGAGGATGAGTAACTCCATTCAACAAACCTTTCAGTCCGATTCGCGGACTGACATAAGCCTTGTTCATAAAAAATATGAACGATCTATTGTGTTCCCAGATCCGTGGAATCCTTCCGGCGCAACTTCCCTTCTTCTAACGTAACCGGTCCAAATAGTCGATACTTTAATTCCCGCTCCCACCAGTTGCCGGTTTTCCAGCCCTGCTTCCACCCGGTAAATCTGTAGTGATAAATTTCCGCTCTCACGTACTTCGGAGGTCTTTCCTCAAACGGTACATCTGCTAACAGAGTCTGTACTGGTTTTGACCCTTTCAGCAGTTGTTTAATAAAACGATTAAACCAGGTTGGACGTTTGGGAAGATTGACTCCCACGAACCACATCTGCCAGTCCAGACGAGGTAAGTGTGGACCGGTCACCGGTGGCGGCCGATCGACGGCCGTAGGCTTGTAACGAAACCGGTACGTTTTCCAGGTTTGTCCGTCACGACTTCCCTGGATGACGATTTCCGGTCGTTTTTTGGTCATGGTTCCAAACAAGCCGTAACGGTTTACCGTTCTAAATACTTGAAGTTTCCTCGAAACCCGTTTCACAACCGAAACGTTCATCACCGGAAACCACTCAACGACAACAAGAAAATTAAGGCCAAACAGAAAGAACAAAACCGTTAGGTCGATATAAGCAAGGGGCTTCTCAGGGAGCCAATCCGAATACAGACCGATGTTTGAAAAACACATCCACCGCGGTAATTCCGAATCTTTCAGTGCCACAAATACAAGCAATAAGGTCAGAAGATTGAACAGTCCATAATTCCCGGTCAGTAATATACTGATTTGAAGTCCCGCTATGAGGCCGATTCCGACACGACGAATTTTACCCGGTCCAAACAACAAAAACGGAGCAATTAATTCAACGGCAAGTGCTCCGTAGGATCCTATCATCAGTATCGTTTCGGGCAGGTAATGAACGAACCACGAAACCGGATTCGGAAGGGGTTGAGTCCAGAAATGGTAATTGAGCGCGGTCCCACCCCACCAGGCCGGATCCCGGGCCCCAATTTTCACGAACCCGGCCAGAAAATACAACTTGGCCAGGATGAATTGCAACAGGAACGTTCCTAACCGGGTGGGAGACGACGATCTTCTGTACCACCACACGGCCGGTACCACGAAGACGGACACAAACAGCGTCTCTATTAAGAGCGTATCCCACTGATACTGGTAAAACTTCTGTCCAGCCACGACCAGCGATAAATACATCCCCCAATTCAACAAACACATTAGTCGCGGGATAACCCCCACGACCAACAAAACGCTCGTCCCCATGCCCAGCCAGCACAAAAGCTCTATCGTGATTTTATCCGGATACAATAAAACGAGCGTAGGAAAGTCCCAGAAGGCTCCCCATCCTTGTTGCTCAAATAGTTTTTCAAGACCGGGAACCACCGGAAGGATCCCTCTATTCCCGATCAGCCCGGGCCATTGAGAATGAAAATCATAGAACGCAAGGAAGGAAATCACTCCCAGCCCCCGTACAAACCACCACAGAATGTATTTACGCTCACTGTCTCGTTCCAAAAGTGAATAGCCGTATTTCAACAGGGACAATTCCATTAGAACATCACGTCAGTCTATCCAAATCAGGTACCTTCCCTATAATATTTCCAATGTAGTAATGTTTTACTGGCTCTATTGAAATCCTTCGATAATTCCGTTGTATACTTAAATTGAATCCGTTTTTCGATGAACGGTTTTCACCTCAAAATGTCCTTTGGATGTTCTGTTTTGTGGTATTCCAGAATTTCGAGCTC
>JBDGPI010000228.1:23485-24814 GCA_042219765.1 Salsurabacterium abyssinicum (SeqCode) | reverse complement strand
CCAACTTTAACCTGGTCTCCCTCCATATCCACAATCATAATTTCGATGTCGTCGCCAATAATAATTCTCTCGTCTACTTTTCGGCTTAAGACTAGCATGAAATCAAGTCTCCGAGGACGTTAATTCTAAATCCGAAGGATCCTCTAACTCATCGAGCAATCGATGTTTTACGCCGTATTCGTCGACCTGGTTGATAATCTGCTTACCGACGAAATTCTTCTGGTTGATTACAACCGGACCTTTCATATTGACGGTCATTTCTTCCGGGTTTTCGGGGACGACTACTATCAAGTACGTAATAATGTCGTCCTCCGATTCGGCACCGAGGTCATTGTAATCCTCCTGGAGAATCGATAGCTCGTAATCAGGAATCAGGGCCCGTGCCTCACAGATGACAAAAGCAAGACTTGGGTCCTCAATGGACTGAAGCCACTCGAAAGGTTGTTCTTCCTCCCGTCCAATAATTGCGTATTCCTCGAGCCCCTCAAATCCCATTAACCCGTCCGTGATGGTAACAGTTTTGGACTCATCAATCTCTATGGTGCCGTAGGGTTTGGAATCTATTTCCATGAAAGATCACGTAAACTTATGAGATCAATTTCTCTCACGATACCATTGCTTCAAGTTAGATGTAAGGAACTACAGTTCGATGCGTACTTTATCTTACAGGTTTCAGAGGTTAATGGTACCACGATAATCAGGGATAGTAACGGTTCACGCGGTGGATGAGCGTACTCCGGACAAACGATGCTCAAATTTCATGCGATACGGAACGGACTAACGCTCATACCGAAACCGTTCCTGTAATTGATAAATCATTGTTAGCCTGACGAACCGATTAGATAAAGTTCGCCAGTGTCTGCTGATTGACCCGTGCTGACATCGTTTTTGTGTTAACCTCGAAATCCTTAGCCCTGCCTTCCGCGGTCTCGAGACGATTCAACCGGGCGCCACCGATACTTCGGTTAATGTTAACGTTACTGATAGCGTCACTCAGGTCACCGATCGATTCCTGAACGGTCTCGATTCGATCAGGATCCTTGAAAGCATTTCGGCGAGCGTTACCTTTCTGGAGAAAAAATTCATCCGTCACGCTATCGCTATCTCCGTCGGGGTCCTCTTGCTTCTGTAGTCCCTCACGCAGGTCGATCATGGCGTCGAATATTGACTTGCCCTGAATTACGGCATCCTTGTGGTAGGAGTTTGGAAAGTCCTCGTCACTCGAGGGGCTGGGCGGATCGCCGTCGCCGTTTCCAAGGATCTGCAGATCATTCAGGAGTCCCTCGACCTGTTCGGGGGTATCGTCCGGTCGGCGGTCGAAGTCCTTTA
>JBDGPI010000228.1:15163-23455 GCA_042219765.1 Salsurabacterium abyssinicum (SeqCode) | reverse complement strand
TGGCCTCTTTTACGGGTTGGGTCGATATTGTGGCGTCCGCGGAAACATCGTAAGTATTTTCGAGAGCATCAACCGTAACAGTGTTGGCACCTGCATCAACATTTTTGACAACGGCCTCCTCCTGGTTGTTGGCATCCTGCAGTGTTACGGTCTGTCCTTCCTTGAAGTTTGACGCGTTCTTCACTTTCAGGAGTTCGTTTGGTGCGGTGGTATCGGAATTCTCGGTTAGTTCCTGCTTGATTTGGGGTTGTGGTTTTGCCTCCTGAATAAATTTCGCCTGTACCTCAATCCCTCTTTCGTTGATTCGTTTCGCAATGTCGAGGATGTTATCCTCCCGAGTGTCGTAAAAGAACTTCTCGTCGTCGATCTGGATTTTCCCCTCGCCGTTGGGAGTCGTCGGCTCGGCAACCTTCTGCACAGTAGTGTTACCGGTGTATTTGTTCTCAATGGTCGATTCACTTAGGTCGAGGGTTATTTCCGACGTCCCATCATTGACCTGCTGAACGACCCTGGTCTCGGATGAGTTGGTAGTTGGGTCCTCGACCCGTACTTTATCACCAGCGGACAAACCATCGACGTTGTTAAGCTGAAACGTCGTGGCGGAATCATCGCCGAAGCTCGTTGAGAGTCCCCCCGACAGGGAACCACCACCACTGGGGCCACCACCGGAGTCACCTCCCGCCGTAACCGTCTGCTTTTCGCCCGAGGACTTACTCTTAACTATGACTTCATTGCTGCCACTGGTGTCGTACGTGTTCTTCAGATCGACCTCAATTCGATTGTTAGTTCCATCCACCCTGGTTACAACGGTTTCCTCAAAATTGGGATCGCCGGTGTTTCCGGGCGTGGTACTTCCATTTCGCTGGGCAATTTCAACGGTTTCCCCAACTTTGAACTGACTGGCGTCAGATATTTGTAACGTTGTCTTACTGTCCGGTCCACCAGTATCATCTGGTGCAGCACTGGCCGTTTTGGCGGCTGGTGGAGAGTCAAGCTGCTGGTATCCCACCATCTCGGAGAGGTTCTTCT
The DNA here is from genome assembly GCA_042219765.1 of Salsurabacterium abyssinicum (SeqCode). Lineage (GTDB taxonomy): Bacteria > T1Sed10-126 > T1Sed10-126 > T1Sed10-126 > CAZEBV01 > JBDGPI01. Next base: position 22,426 of record JBDGPI010000228.1, on the reverse strand, counting down.
TTAGTTCCCCCGGATAATCGAGTTCAAAATCACCAACGATCCCCTGGTTGGTGGCCTGAAAGAGACGGTTACCGGTTATGTTGGCGGCCAGCGTCTGGCCCTGGGAGACCTGATTTTCCTGGGGGTTTCGGTCCCCCTGATAATTCACTTCTACGATCTCACCTTCGCCGTTCCGTTTAATGGCGAAGGGGGGCTGGTCCGAGGTTGTTTCGGATCCCGAAAAAAGATATTGTCCGCCGACCTGTGTGTTGGCAAGGTTGACGACCTGTTCGAGCCGCTGGTTGACTTCGGACTGAATGCTGTCCCGGGCATCATCCTCCAGAGTATCATTGGCCCCCTGAACAGCGAGTTCCCGGACCCGTTGGAGAACGTCACTTAGTTTCCCCATGGTCCCCTCGGAGTTCTCAAGGTTGTTCCGGGCGTTGTTGATGTTGTCCTTGAACTGATCGATGTTATCGAGCTGATTCGAAAAGCGGTTGATATCGACGATGGCCGAGGGATCATCCGAGGGCTTCTGGACGTTCTCCCCGCTGGCAAGTTTCCGGCGGGTCTGGTCAATTTCCTCACTCTTGTTAAGTAATATCCGTTCAGTGTTTTCGAATTTCGAGAAGAACGTAACTCTGCTCATAACATTAAACCTCCCTGATAATTACTCACTGTCACTGTCCCGTGCACATCCGTGTGGGAAATCATACCTGGTCGACGTTATTTAAACGACCTGCAGCAAAGACTGATTCAGCTGTTGGACAGTCTGGATTATGCGTGAAGACGCCTGGAATAACTGCTGTTGCTGTATCATTTCAGTCAGCTCCTGATCAATGTTAACGCCTGATATTTGCTGACGTTGTTCCTGTATGTCTTTCACCAGTTTTTCGGAGGCCGACTTCTCCCGACTGGCAAGTGATTTCGCACTTCCGACTCCGGTTATGAAGGTGTTGATCTCCTCGTCGGGATTTTTGGTGCCGGAATTTAGAATCTTTTCGGAACTCAGCGCCGATAAGTTCTGTGCGTTGGAACCATCACCCGGACCGTTCGTGACTTCGGCAACTCCATCGAGGTCCTGATCGACCCCCTGGGCCGCCGCTATGAGATCGGGATTGTTACGGATTCGATCGTTGACCTCAAACCCGGCCACCTGTTCAGCCAACGGCGGGCGTTTTTTCGTCCCTTCGACGGCAAACTCCGTTGCGGGTTGCTCACTGGACAACTTACGATCCATTCCGAGGACTGACAGGAGACTTCGGTTGCGGTTTGTGTCGGCACTCTTCTGTATGGCGGCGTCACCGGCCGAAAAGGTGACCGAAGGACCTGCGCCGGTGTCTTCGATGGTTATTTCATCGTTACTGAGGTCAATGCTGGTAATTTTCGCGCTTACGGAGTCGGATCCATCATTGGTCGATAAACTCACTTCGTCCCCCAGGTTGAACACGCTTGCGTCCTTGACCGACACGTCGTCGTCGGTTCCATCTCCAACGGTGAGTGTATTTTCAATCTGCTGGCTGGCCTCGTCGTTCACGCGAAACTTATTGTCGAAATCCGTCGTAACTTGAGCGTTTGGACCCGTGTAGTTCCTGGCGAGATCAACCGTGATCTCGCCGGCGGAACGATCGATGTCTTTGACGGTCGTAATTTCTCCGTTGGAACTATCCGAAAAGCCGACACGCTTCCCTTCGCTGAATTCTGAGATGTCAGAAACGGACACGGTGGTCTCGCCGGGGGCTCCCGTCACGGAGACGGATTGTGAGTTCTCGTACCCGAACATCTGCAATTGCCCCCTCTTGTTGATTCCGGCCCGGACCTTTGAATTTTCGGTTTGAGCCCTGTTATTGATCCGACTAACGATATCCCGAAGGGAATCGTCACGACCGTCGTAGTTAACCTGAAACCCGTCCGAGTTGAATGACTCGAACTGAAGCGTCCCCTCGGCAAGATCTATTTCCCGTGGTGCCCCCGCCTCGGAATTATCCACCTCAGCATCAATTCGTTTGTCCCCCTGGAAATTACTGGCCGCCGTTATCGCGGTCGTCGCATCTCCTATGGACTGGGAGGCAGTACGATTCGAGCCGCCGACGCGCATTATATTCGTTTTATCAAGAAGTAAGCCCGTATCACTCATGGAATCAATCTGATACTCATTCGACTGGCTACCTTTTATGACGAGACGGTTTTCCGCACTGAGGTAGGCCTCGGCCTGATTATCGGCCTCGTTGATGCGGTTAATGACATCCTTAATAGTATCCTCCGTCATGTCGTAACTGATCACGGAGTCGTTGATCTCGAGCTTACCGGTGGGATTTCCGATCTGCTCACCGGCGGAATTGAACGAGGAAACGGCCTGGTCCTCCTCAAAATTTTCGGGTTCGTTGGTGGAATTATCACCGGCCAGTACCGTGTCAGGCGAGTCGATGTAACCCCCCCTCTGCTTCTCTATAGAACCTCCGAGGTCCCCCATTCCCTCCAGCCGGTAGACCCCGGAATTACGGGTCGGAAGGTCCGAAAAGAACTGACTTCGTTCTTGCCCGTCCAGACCGAACCCGGCCTGGTGCTTGTCGTTAAAACGGTCGATGTACTGGACCGCGAGGTCGTTCAACTGGTTGACGAATCCGGGAATAACCTCATCGCGCAGGTCAAAGAGGGCTTTTAACTCACCACTTTTAGCCTGTATTTTTGACTTTGAGGGATTGTCGTACAACAGTTGGGGGCTTTCCCCCTCCTGTTTGCTTCCGAATTCTAATTCGTGTGATTCCGCCCCCTGGACCAGGGTATATCCGGATACCGTCACACGGAAATTGTCATCCCCCTGCACAACTTCCGCGTCAATTTTCCTGGTAAGGTCCTTCACCAGGGCGTCCCGTTCATCCAGTAAATCGTTTGGATTACCGCCACGGGACTGGGACTCGGCAATGTTGATGTTCAGGCTGGCAATCTGTTTGGCGAGGTTGTTGACTTCACCGACCGAAGCCTCAATTTGATCGTTAATAGTACCGAGTTTGTCCCCGGCCAATTTCTGGAATTGGCGGTTGACCCGCTTCATCGTGTTGGCAAAGGAGGCGGCCTTGCCCACGAGGTCGGTACGGGCCCCACGGTTCTCGGGATTGTTGGCCAGGTTCTGCAGCGCTTTGTTGAGCTGGGAAAAGGTTCCCCGTATTCCATCCTCGGAGGGTTCACCGACGATAGTCTCGACTTCCTGAAGAACGGTGTCGAGCTTTTCGAAACGCCCCAGCGACTGCAATTCAGTCCGCAGCCGCTCCCCTATAAACTCACTGTGCTGTCGGGTGACTTCCTCGAGGTTAACGCCGGTTCCAAAAAACTTACCGTTCTGAAAAATTGGGCGATTGGATTTGACAAGGGCTTTCTGCCGGCTGTAGTCCTTGTCGCTGGCATTGGAAACATTATTCGATATTACATCTAATACCCCCTGGCTGGTCTGAACACCACTCAGGGCGTTGCCGAGGGCTATGTTCCCCATTTAAATCGCCTCGTCGAAGATGACGGCCTCGTCGGCGCCGGACTCGTCCTTCTTCTTGTTTTTGTCGTACGTTTCACCGGGTTGACCGTCTTTGAATTCATTGAAGAGTTTCTCGAAGAAGTCCTGTCTCGTCTCAAGCAACCGCTGGTTCTCGCGGCTGTAGCGTTGTACATCCCGTATGAGTTGTTTCAGGTGACGGTGTTTCTCGGACAGGTCATCCTGCTTGTCAACCCCCGCCGCGTCCTTCAACGTCTCGAGCGTGACATCCTCGAGTTGACCGGGGGTTTCAAGATAGTTTTCCGCGTACCGGCTTTTTTTCTCGTCGATCGTCTCGAGCTGTTCGGTCAGGGCCTGTTGTTTTTCCGTCAGGGATTCCAGTTCGTCAAAATCCCGGTCAAAAATAGCGTCCTGTTTTCGTTCGGTTATGTTTTTCAGCGATTCGTAGGCACCGATAAATTCATCGTATAATTTCGAAAGCTTTATCCGGGCGGTCTGGGCCATCTTTTTTTCCTCCGGTATTCAAAGTGGAATGGTTGACTGTCACATTATTAAGTTCGACTATTTCCTGAATTACCTTAACGCGTTTTTTTTGGGCGGTGGACAGCGGAAGAAAATTTAATTGGTAAGCGGTGACCGGATTCAGCGAAAAACCCTCATCGTAGGAATTAACTTGAATCCGGCGGTGTTCTTGCCAGAACCAGCCCCCCAACAACGGTATTAGCATGATCTTTCAGTACGGATGCCGCCGTTCGTATGGTAGCGCCTGTGGTATAGACGTCATCGACCAACAGCAAGCGATCGGGTAGGTCCTCGACACCGGGTTTCAGTGAAAAAGCGTTTTGAAGATTTTCGAGTCGTTCCTGACGTCCCAGACTGGATTGAGGAGCCGTCCGCCGGTGCTTTCGAAGAACTGGTTTCATCGGTAGGTCCCATGCCTGTGCCAGTCCTCCGGCCAGCTGTTCGGCCTGGTTAAAACCGCGATCACGGCGCCGGTTGGGGTACATGGGCAGTGGTACAAGACCGTCCCAACGTCCCTGGTTGAACTGGTCAGAAACCGCGACTTTCATACGTTTTGCCAACCAGGAACCCCACTCCGGGTTACTGTCGTACTTCCAGTCCGAAACAATCGTTCTAAGCGTCGAATCGAACTGAAAACCGGCCAGCAGAAATTCCAATGTTAATTCCCGTTTTCGGCATGAACCACAGACGGACTTACTGGGATATTTTATGGGACCGCCGTCATTAATTTTCGGGTCACTGCCGACTGGACGGGCACAGAAACGACAGACCGGGGCTGAAACCCGTTCAACCATGGACCAGTCTTCCTCACAGATTGGTACGGGTCTGGGGCGGGAGGGTACGATCGTGTGACAGAGTATGCAGCGCCTGGGTAACAGCAGATCCAGTAACCCGTACCAGAACTCTATCATTGCCCTGCGGGGATCACCCGGTAGAGTGGGCCCTTCTGGACGCGCTCCATGGAATCCGGTGGGTTCCAGCTGGTCAACGTGGTATAAATGGGCTGGTTCTGTTTCTGGTGAAACCTGATTATGGCCGCCCAGGTGTCAAAACGGTGGGTAGGGGTCAGGAGATGAACCCCCGATAGGTAGGGACCGGTCAACTGGTAATACCTGAGAATTGTGTAATGACTCCAGTCACTCAGTACTGTTCCTGAACGAACCGCCTCGTCGACTTCGGCAGCGTAGGTCCCTGAGAAGTTATAATGACTCCAGTCGTACCGGGGGATACCGATGCCGTAGAAGAACACCGGATAAGAAACAATGACACAGATAACCGCTGTCAGGGTGTGGCGGAAACCAGACGACCGAAGCGCCTCTAACCCCGACGCCAGTGCTATTCCTCCCACGAAATAACTCGGCACAAGAAAATCGCGGACATCCGGGATTCCGTAGACACTCAGGGCAATAACCAGAATCAGCTGAAGCACAACGAGTGGAGTAAGGTCCCGGTGAAGACACCAGTAGCCATAGATCGCCGGCAGGGCCACGAACACCGGAAAAACGACAAGGTGCGCCAATCCAATTCGTCCAAGCTGCAGGATGGGAGTTAGGAACCCCTCGGCAAGGAAGAAACGGGAGAACGTTCCACCGAGCATATGATCGATCAGCACCTGCGGTGTACCGATCAAGGGCCAGTTAAACGGCACGGAGCTTACTGGCATCAGTAACGTCCCGTAGAGAAAAACCGGCATCATCAGCGCCAATCCTTCCCGGAATTGAAACGACGGAAGGGTTTTCCAGGTAGCGTGAACAGCCAGAAAACCATTAAGGAGTGCCAGCGGATGATGGGTCAGACTTAATCCGACGATCCCCCACAGAATCAACCGGCCCCGTCCACTCCGCAGCACACAATCCCATGCATAAACGGCACTCATGAAGAAAAACGCATTCAAGGTGTAGACTTCGGGTTTGACGGATAACTCCCAGACCGGATAGGCCGTTGCCATCACACCAAGACTCAGTAACCTCGAAACAAGACCAATCCCCCGTCTGCTGAGAAACAGGTAGAAGACAGCCATCGTCAGGACGGCAAAAACAGCCGAAAGTGCCGCGCCGGTCAAAGGGGCGGTCACCGGACTAACGAACTGCAGCGCACCCCCAAGAGCGGTATAGAGTGGATAACCGGGGGGATGGATCGTTGTGCGGGTGAGGAAACCATAGACTAATTCGGCTCCGTCACCGGGAACCGGTACCGGGGGAGCGAAAACAAATAACAGGCAGAAGTACATAACGGACCCGGCGGTCAATCCGATCCGTTCCGTCCAGTCCATCGATCAGGCAGTCCCTCTGCCCCGGATTACGGCCAGAACCGTTTTCATTAAAATCCACAGATCAAGGCCCAGCGAGTAATCATTGAGGTACTCCTGGTCGATCTCCAGCTTTTCGTCGAGTTCGAGTTGTTGACGCCCCCGGACCTGACTTAACCCCGTTAACCCCGGTTTTAACCACAGGATCCGTTCCTGATCCGAATCGTAATCGTCCGTGATCGACGGAATTTCGGGCCGGGGTCCCACCAGGCTCATTTCACCCCGGAGCACATTCCAGAGCTGGGGTAGTTCGTCCAGGCTCCAGCGACGCAACCACCGACCAAGGGGCGTTATCCTTGGGTCCTCCTCGCCGTCGGTCAGGGATGGACCTTTCTCCTCGGCCTCGGGAACCATGGTCCGAAACTTGTAGATGTTAAACGTACCGCCCCCGCGCCCGGTTCTCTCCTGGGTGAATAAAACAGGTGGCCCATCCAGTAGAAGGATAAGTAAGCCAACAAGCATAAAGATCGGAATACAGACAAAGAAAATTACAGTCCCAAAGACGTAATCAAAAACCGTTTTGAGTGCCATCTGTTGTTGAAGACGGTAATGAAGCCGGGACCGTAACAGACGGTTTCCATTCCAGGAGACCTTGGTCGTTTGAGCAAAAAATAACTGATCGGTGGAAGGGAAAACTCGAACCGGTATCTGTACACGGCTACCAAAGTTAAACAACCTCTTGATTTCCTCGCCCGAATACCGGCGTCCATTGACCAGGATAAAATCAGGATCCTCACTCTGGAGGAGATCGTAATCGGGATCCTCGACGTCCAGATCGAGTTGTTTAACCGTAACCCGGTCGCCTAATTGATTGCTTAATTGCTGCCATGAATTGTCGGAATTAAATCCAATAGCCGCCGCTTTTTGTGGGCTGATCGTGTAACGTGAAAGCAATAATATTGTCGATCTAAGAGTAACGCAGCTACCAAAAAAGAGCACCGCCCCCGCCAGAAACGCCATCCGTGAA
>JBDGPI010000228.1:0-15084 GCA_042219765.1 Salsurabacterium abyssinicum (SeqCode) | reverse complement strand
CGTCCCCGACGTCCCGGCGGTAAACACCACAGTAGAAGAATCCTCCCAGAACCCCGGCCGTCGAAAGTGGAAGTAACCGGAGCAGGTACTCGAGTTCCGGTGCGGGAATGGAACCACCAAACCGGATCAACAGTGCCACGTACATGGAAAGTACCCATGCAAGCGCGTCAGTAGTAAACCAGATCCAGAGGTTAAAGGTCGACCTGGAGGATTTCACGACTGAAACAGGTGGTTCTTGAAAGTCTCGATAAGTTGTTTGGAATCCTTCGGGGGGGACGACAGAAAAGCACGGAATGAATTTAAAGTTTCCTCACTCAGCGGCGAAGCGTCAATACGCCGTATTTTCGAGTGATCCGTTCGCTCCGGGGACACATCGTCGGACCAGAGCGTCTCCTCAAGGGACTCACCTTCCCTCAGCCCAACGATTTCGATTGGTATATCCGTTTCCGGTTCGTATCCCATGAGTGCAATCAACTGATGCGCAAGGTCCATGATTGAAATCGGATCACCAATGTCAAGGACGTAGGTACTACCGTGATGGTCAAAGCTGGCAGCGGTAAGGACTAATTTGACGGCTTCGGAAGGGGTCATGAAGTAACGGACCATTTCTGGATCCGTCACCGTGACGGGACCACCGTCCTCGATCTGGCGTTTGAAAAGTGGAACGACACTCCCCCGGCTTCCCAGTACATTACCGAATCGAACGGCCGCGTAACGGGTATCGTCCGTTGTCCTCTGATAGGTCGCCACGAGGCGCTCCCCCATTTTCTTCGTGTAACCCATGACATTTTTCGGGTTCACAGCCTTGTCGGTGGATATCAACAGGCAGTGTTCAACGTCTTCTCCGGCAACCGCCTCGAAGACGTTTATGCATCCTTTGACGTTTGTTTTGATTCCCTCCAGTGGGTGACGTTCAACCATAGGGACATGCTTCAGCGCCGCGGCGTGCAGGACGACGTCGGGTTTGTGTTTGGCAATGACTTCCCGGCACGATTCAGCGTCGCGCACATCGGAAAGCACACCGCTGAAACGGGATCGTTTGGATTGATTTAACTCGGACACTTCGAGTTCGTAAAGATTCGATTCGTTGAAATCCAGGCCGACCACTGATGAAACGGGATGCTCCAGCAGGTGCTGGACCAGATAACTGCCAATACTTCCGGCCGCACCGGTTACGAGGACGGTTTTACCGCGCAAAAAATCGCCGAGTCGACTGCGATCCACCTCAACAGTTTCCCGCCCAAGTAAATCCTCGGGTTTGACCGGTCTGATCTGGTTCCAGCGAAAATCACCCTCGATGATATCTTTGATGCCCGGAACAATGCGCATGTCGGCGTTCAGAGACGATCGCTGACTGATAACGGAACGAATGACTTCACCGTCAACCGACGGCATGGCAATGATGACTTCGTCGACGTCGTGATCACGGCAAACCGGTACGAGATCGTCGGTTTTTCCCAGGACGGGGGAGTCTCCGTTGATGTACTCCCCCTGTTTTTCGGGATCGTCGTCCAGAAACCCCACCACTTCACGGTAAAGGCCCGGTTGATGTTGCACCTGTCTGAGCAGCATTTCACCGGCCTCACCCGCACCCACCACGAGAACTGATTTTGGACGACTTTCCGGGGCCGAGTCCCTGGACCGCAACCACCGTTCAGTCGTCCGGGTGATCTCACCACCAAGACCGGCCGCAACCACACCGGAAAGGATCGTTGCGGAAGCAAGGGATGCACCCGGTATCCACCCCAGCAGGGCTATTACGCTAAGACCGGATAAAAGTGTTACCAGGACCCGCTGGACGTAAGACCGGGACAATGCCTGCTCCAAAAGTGGATAACAGACAAGGTTCAGGACGAGAAAAACAAGGGAAGCCATCAGGATCTGTCGCAAACCGGTTGCAGAAAAGGTACCGTAGAGCGCCGATCCTACGAAAAAGGAAATCGACGAGCCAGTTACGTAAACCAGCGCGGAAATAGGAGACCGTCTACCAATCAAAGCTATCCTGCCGACGACCGGTGTTGCCGGCCCGATCGCTGACGGTGACTGTCACGGTTCGGGACGTTGACTTACTGTTTTTTCGCGGTACGTATATTGAGTCGTAGAAGCTATCCCAGCGGAAATCAATCGATTCCCCATCGGATTCAACCTTGATCTGGTCCGGATCTATACCGGACCCCTCGTCCTTAACAGAATACCGGACGTAATCCCCGGAACTTGAAATGTGGGGTCCACTGATACTCGGAGCTACCGAATCCCTGAGAAGGACAAAGGTCTGACCGGTATAAAGGTTGGCCGCACGAGTTTTATCGGTCAGGCCCGTGCGGTAGGAAAGTACTTCCCAGGAGTTGCTGACGGGATTCCACCGGAACAGACCCACTCTGTCGGGATTATCGATTCCGTCGCTGAGATCCGTGGTAAGTTCCAGGGGCCGCACTGAGTGAAGAATTTTCGGTGAAATTTTTTTCGGTTGATCCACGTACTCGAGTTCACTGTTGGTCGGCCGGCGGTCAACTGGCTTAAAGTGTATTACCGTGGGCAACTGGAGACCTTTCCCGGTCGTAAAGAGGGAGTAACGACCATCAAGGCTGACCACGGAACCCGGCAATCCGGGAGTAAATGACTGAAGGTAAATCCGTGACGTTTTACTGATCGTCTCACCATTCTGGTTCAGGTGAACGCCAACGTCGTGCCACCCATCCCGGGAGCCGTCGGGCGTCCACCAGGTCCTGAAAGTCCCCGGTCGGACCTGGATTAACCGGGGGCTTGTATCAAAATCGTCCTGACTGATGGTTAACTCCGGCCAACCAGACCAGCGATTTTCAATAGTAACCTCAAACTGGACCCGGTTGTTCAACCAGCGGTGATCGAGTGAAAGTTCAGGATTGTTGGGCCGAGACTGTTCAGGGGGTGAGTACTGCTGCTGGGCCCGCTGCCGGTCCGACAGCGAAACCAGGCGGAACGTGGCGGACGCCTCTTTCTGACGGCGGGCAGTCTCGGGAATTCCCTCCGTGTCGAACCATGCCACTGACTTCGGGGGCGGAACGGTACGGTACGTAAACGACCGGGACGTCCTGTCGCCCAGAGCCGATTCGACTTCAACCCTGAGCGTCCCGGTTTTGTCGGGGTCGTTGAAATTCATCCCAACCCAGCGTTTGTCGGCATTCACTGACGTCGCGTGCAACATAAACTGTGTCGGGTTTAAATTAGAATAAACCTCATCGTAGATAAGAGTTACACCGGTATCCTGCTGGTAGTTAGTTAACCGGTTGAATGAGCGCTCGAAGACCATTTCACCATCACGGTAGATTCGTAGTGTTTCCGGGATGGTGCGGCTGGAACTACGATGGTGTTCGTTGAAAACCTCGACGTCCAACCCGATGAACCCCCAAACCTCCAGCGGATCGTCGTCGGTTTCGTCAGTGACAACACTCGTTGAACGCCCGTTTATCCAGGATGAGCCCGTCAGTGGAAGAAACCGGAGTTTTCCGAGGTGCGGTTCGGGTTCAAAAGGAAGTTTGGGGCTGAAATGTCCGACGGGATTGATAAACTGACCGTCGGAATTCTGGAGGATGAAATGAAGGTGGCTCGGTCCACTTCCCGTATGGCCGCTCCTGGCAATCACCTCACCCCGCTGGACCGAATGGTTAAGTGACGTCCCCTCCTCAGTAACAGTTCGTCCCTCAAGCTGCGAGCGGATGGCTTCACTGAAGGAGCGCAGATGGGAATACCAGGAACGTCGGCCGTCCGGATGGTCAACGATTAAGGTTTTACCGTATTTAGACTCGTCGTAGAACGCTTTAACCACTGTCCCGGATTCAATGGCGTGAATATTTCGCCCGGCTTTAGCACCGGTTGAAAAGTCAATGCCGTTGTGGACGTGATCGCCGCGGTATTCCCCGAAGGTCGATGTAATGTATGTAGGTGGTTTGACCGGCCAGCTGTAGCCGGAGGACGTGTTAGCGAGGACTGCCGTCGGTACGCTGCAGAATAGTACCAGCAGGAGTGCTACAGCCTGTTTCCTCATAGTTAGTTAGAGTCAGATTTCCCGGTTTGATCGAAGAGATCATGGTGTTCGTGGGATTCCGGGACGGATTCGCCCAGGTGTTCGTAGGCCAATCGAGTAGCCACCCGTCCACGCTTGGTGCGCTTAATAAAACCCGATTGTATCAAAAACGGTTCGTGAAGTTCCTCGATGGTCCCACTCTCCTCGCCTACCGCCGTTGCCAGGGTATCAATTCCAACAGGACCACCACTGTATTTATTAACAATCGTCTTAATGATCTTGCGGTCCATGCGGGAAAGGCCACTCTCGTCAACTTCAAGACGCTCGAGCGCGTGAACGGCTATATCCGTCGTGATCACACCCGTCCCTTCCACTTCCGCAAAATCCCGCACACGACGAAGAAGGCGGTTAGCTATTCGAGGGGTCCCGCGGGACCGCCCGGCAATTTCATCCGCCGCCGGTTCCTCCACGTCGACTTCGAGTATTGAGGCGGATCGATTGATAATCTCCTTCATCTTTTCCTTGGAGTAAAACTCGAGACGGGACTTTACTCCGAACCGTGATCGAAGCGGTGACGTCAGGAGGCCGGCTCGGGTTGTCGCTCCAATTAACGTGAAGTCGTCCAGGGTTAAGGTAACGGCCCGTGCGGAGGCTCCTTCTCCCAGCGTGATATCAATTTTTTTGTCCTCCATTGCGGGATACAGAAACTCCTCCACGACGTGAGTGAGGCGGTGTATTTCATCAATAAACAGGACGGAATTCGGCTCGAGGTTATTCAAAATAGCCGCCAGGTCACCGGGGTGTTCAAGCGCGGGACCAGCCGAGGTTTTAATCGGTACCTGCAGTTCATCAGCTATGATGTGAGCCAGGGTGGTTTTACCGAGTCCAGGGGGACCGTGAAGCAGAACGTGGTCCAGGGCCTCGTTACGGTTGTTGCTGGCTTCAATAAAAACGGAAAGATTTTCAGTGACCTTGTCCTGGCCAATGAACTCGTCGAAGGACTCCGGCCGGAGATCCTGCTCGACGGCTTCCTCGTCGGAATCGATCGGTTCCTGGGATAGTGATTCGGACGGTCTGGTCTGCTCGAGATCGGATTCATTTATAAAGTCACCCGACTGTTCCACAACTATCTCCCCTTCTCACCGGATTGGCACGTACAGGGTTCGTCACGCGTAACTGTATCCTGCTTAGTTACCGCCAAGAGAAAGTTCCGAAACCAACAGGGCGGGTGAAGCAACCGAATATCCCCTGGGCCGTTCGTCTCCTATCGCTTCGAGGTTCCCGAGGAAATCCTCGATGTCTCCACTGATGGTTGCCTCGTCAAACGGTTGACGGTACTCCCCGTCCTTCACGAAATAACCGCTGCACCCGACGGAAAAGTGACCGGATACCGAATCAAGACCGGAGGCCGGTTGAATACCGGTAATGACCGGACCATCGGACAGAGTCCGTTTCATGTCCTCGAGGTTGGATTCCCCGGGTTGGAGGAAGAAGTTGGTCGTTCCGACGCCGGGCCGGGACGCATACGTCCGGGAGGCCCTTCAATTATTCGTCTGACCGGTGCGGTTCGAGACGTACTGATTCGTCAGGAACGACTGGTAAACCCCCTCATCAATAATTGAAACCGGGTCCATTGAATGTCCCTCCGCGTCGAAACACCGGTTACCGGCGCCGTTCTCAAGGGAGGGATCGTCTTTAATGGTAAGGGAATTATCTCCAACCGTCTCACCTAATTTATTTTCGTCCCAGGCCGAACGTCCCTTAACAACGGACTCTCCATTGGTCATCTGTTTAATTAGCTTCAAAAGACCTGAGGCAGCGGGTTTGTCAAGCACGGCCGGCCCGGTCCTGGAATCGGGGGGTTCCGCCCCGAGTTTCCGTTCACCCCGTGTGATCGCCGATTCTATGACACCGGAGACGTCGATGTCGGAGTAACTGTAAGACCCCTGGCGTTCGAATCCTGACTGGACGTCTTCTCCGTCATCACAGACGGCCCAGACGGACAACATGAAACGGGAGAACCTCTCGTCGGCCAGGGTCCGGGCGTTCCGGTATAGTTTTGTGTTATCGGTCGTTTCACTAAAACTGACCTGGAGGTTAGAAACGGTCTCTTTACTATCCAGGTAGCGCCGAATTTGTTCGGTTATCCGTTCCATTTTGTCCGAGGACGACTCCTCAATGGCTGGATCGTACCAATCGGTTATCCGGTCCACTGAAGGAGAAGCGCTACTGAGATTATGGTTTGGGTCCTCCGGAAGCATATCCCGGGTTCGTTCAGCCTGATCAACCAGCCACTCGGCGTCCAGTTCAAATTTGTTGGCGTAACTAAACCCAATACGATTCTCCGAGGTTATGCGCAGGGACGCACCGGAATCCCGCTCCGTCTCCACACTCTTGACGGTTTCACCATCCCACTCGACCTTTCGTTTTGTCCGCTCCCCAACGTAGAGTTCCTGGTCGGAGGACGCCATGCGGTCGATTTCGGAGGCCAGATCGTCGTACATCGTCATGAATCCTCACCCCCAACGGTAAGGTCCTGGACTCTCAGAGTGGGTTGACCGACCGTCACTGGCACCCACTGGCCTTTGCCACAGACCCCGGGCTGAAAATCCAGGTCATCGCCTACGGCATCAATCCTGTTTAGCACATCCGGTCCGTTTCCCACCAGGGCGGCGTCACGGATGGGGCTGGTGATTTCACCGTCTTCAATCCGGTAGCCCTCCGTGATCTACCTGTCCCCCGCCGATGTGGGCGGCGTAAATTCCGTCTTCGGTACTTTCGATAATCGACTCCGGATCGCTTTCGCCGTTCTCGATGTACGTGTTGGTCATTCGCGGAAGGGTCGGATAATTAAAGGACTCACGGCGGCCGTTTCCCGTTGGTTCAATCTCGAGTAGATCAGCGTATTTACGGTCACTCATCAGTCCCCTCATCACGCCGTCCTTTATCAGAACGTTCCGCCGGGATTCAGTCCCTTCGTCGTCGACCCGGAAGGACCCGTAGTGGTTGTCGAGGGATCCTTCGTCGACAAACGTCACGAGGTCCGAGGCCACCGATTCATTCATACGACCGGCGTAGCGGGAAACGTCCTCGTAAATGTGGTCCGCCTCAAAACCATGGCCACAGGCTTCGTGAAAAATCGTACCACCAAAACCGGGGGCAATCACGACGGTCCGTGGACCCTGCTCGGCAGGGTCAGCCTCAAGGGACATAATCGCCTGTCCGGCTGCCTCCCGGGCAAGATCAGCGGGCGTTTTCGACTCGAACAGTTCCTCGCCTCGGTACCCGGCGTGACGACCGTAGCCCTTCTCACGTCGTCCATCCTCCTGGGCCACAACAAGAACGTTAAAACTCAAGTACCGCTGTGGTTCGCGCCGGATCCAACCGTTACGATCGATAACTTCAATATTTCGGATGGTCTCGTTGTAAGTAACCCGGACCTGTTCAATCCTGTCGTCCTGGTTCCGGGCCACTGCGTCGGCCTCATTGACACGCTCCCGCTTGTCAGGGACTGGCGTGGCGTCGAACTGTTTCTCAATCGGCATCGTTTCCTCAGTGGGTTTTGACCAGTCGATGCTTCCGGTCTCGTTCGGAACGTCCAGTAGCCGCCGAACTTCGTCCAGGTCATCCCGGCAGTCATCGGGGCTGGAATAACTAAAGAAATTAGTGTTCTGGCCGTCGACGGCCGAAAGTCCAAGACCGGTCTTACGACCGCACTCAACTTCATCAATTTTCTCGTCCTCGAGGACGATCTTTAATTTTTGTTTTGATTCAACAAAGCTCTGAAGGAGGTCAAACCTGTCGGATTGCAATTTTTTCACGGCGGTGCGACCGATGTCCTGCCACGGTTCGAGTGTCTGCATTATGACCCTTCCAGTTCAGTAAGACTTTCGCTAATAAGTTCATCCAGTTCAAAACTTCCATCGTGATTCTCGCGGGCTTTGCGGACGGCTCCCGCCGCGTGCTGCTTGGAAAACCCCAGGCCTTTAAGCGCCTGCACGGCCTCCTCGAACAAGGCGTCCTCCTGTACGTCCTCCTCGCCGGGTTTGGGAAGTTTCTCCCCCATCTCAACGATAAGACGCTTGGCTGTTTTTTTGCCGACACCCTTGACCTGAGTCAGAACGTCGGTGTCCTGGTGATGAATTGCTTTACGAAACTCATCGGCTCCGAGATCCGAGAGAATGCTAATGCCGAGTTTCGGTCCGATTCCCTTCTGGGGGAGTAAATCCCGGAAGAAGTCTCGGGTTGACCGGTTAAGGAATCCGTATAGTTTAAGTTGGTCTTCACGCACGTGCTGGTGAGTGTACAGTCTGAGTTTTTCCCCGGTGCCGGGAAACGACGACCGTTCACTCTGGAGGATAAAAACTTCAAAACCGATTCCGGCCGGTGTCAGAATGTTAACTCGATCACGGCCTTTCTCTTCCAGTTTCCCCTCAATGAAAGCGTACATAGGTATTACCCCCGAGGTTAATTGACAAGCGGGTCGATCAGCATACTATCAGATTGACAGGTCAGGGTAATCCAACGGAAGCCAATTCCGTGCGAACCATTATGCTAAACTAAAGCCAATATTTTCTTAATAGTCTTACCAGCACCCAAGGAGCAGGACACCATGCTCAAGCAACCCCTGGAGGAAATTGAACCCGGCGATATCATTGCCGCCGACGTCCGAGTTCACTCGGACGACCCCAACGTCCAGTACCGAATACGACTCGACAAGGGAACGGCCCTGACTCGGAAACACATCAACCGACTTTCCCGCGAGGGCATCGGTTACCTCTTTATTCGGGACCGGGACCTCGGGGACCTGGATCCTTTCATTTACGACGAAGAGATCGAATCGGCCGAGGAAAGCCTTGCTCTCGAACTCAAGGATATTGGGCGCGATATTGAGACCGGCGCCGGACTGAATTTCTCAATTCGGAAGCTCCGGGACGCCCTGGATGACCTCCTTAATGCAATACAAGACACTGACGCTATGCTGGCTTTCAGTACTTTGAAGTCCCACAGCGATTACACCGCCAAACATTCCATCGACGTCGCGAAATTCTGCCTCTACCTCGTCTTATCCAATCAATCCGAACTCCGGAAGAAGCTCAAAGAACAATCCGGAGCATCCCACGAGTACACCAATAAGTACATGCTTGAGGATATCGGCCTCGGGGCCCTGCTCCATGACCTCGGTAAGTGGATCATCCCGAACGAAGTCCTCAAGAAAAACGGAAAGCTGGACGATCGAGAATGGGAGGCGGTCAAAAGTCACCCTGAATCCGGAGCGGACATGCTAAAAAACGACAAATCGGAACTACGGGCTCCAGTTACAATCCCGGCACTCCAGCACCACGAACAATACAACGGCGGGGGTTACCCTCGGGGTCTGGCCGGCGACAGTATCCACCTGTACGGGCGAGTTACCGCTATTTGTGACGTTTATTCAGCTCTGACGTCCGACCGGCCCTACCGGGTCCGAAAAACCCCAAACAGGGCCCGCCAGGAAATGTGGTCCATGCAAAAGGGGGAGGAACACTTCGATCCCGAAATTCTGGAATTGTTCATGAAAACCTTCCCCCCTTTCCCCATCGGTCAACAGGTGATTCTCAGTAACGGTGCACGGGGCGTTGTGTCCGAAGTACCTGATACCCCCTCGGAGCCGATCGTGCGAGTCCTCTACGAAGGCAATAAACGGCTGGACGAGTCTTACGAAATACAAGCTAACAGGGACTCCAACCCAGAAATCATCAACTGACTCCTTGAAAAACTCTCGCTACGATAAACTTTTCGGCCAAAAACAAATAAGTTCCTGAGAATCACGGATGCATTGAATCTTTACGCTATGCTTTATTGAATTCATGTCTGTTTTTAGTACAATTAATTCATTTGCACTCCTCGATGAGTCCTTATACTCATTGAATCCTTAACTTCTAAGTAACAGATCGAGACGGAACAATCATTCTATTGGATTATTTTTTTCTGAGTGGTTAGTATGAATTCTACTGCTAAAAGAATTGTCTTCGTAATTAGCCTCGTACTCGTCGGACTCTTCCTGTACGAATTTATACAGGGGGGCGGTTCACAGGAGAAGATCTCTTACAGTTCCTTCCAGCGCCAGCTTGAGCAGAATAATATTCAATCCGTTAAATTTAAGGGCAAACAGGTTACTGGAACCTTTAAAGCACCCGGCAAAGCCCCCAACAACAGTTCGGAATTTAGTCTTGTTATCCCCCCTGGGTCCGAGGACAAGCTATACAGCCAGTTAACTGAACGGGACGTTGAAATTACGGCCGAAAGCCAGGAACAATCCTGGTGGTCTATGCTTCTGGTTAATTCAATTCCTATCCTACTGATCATAGGGATCTGGTTGTATTTCATCTACCGCACCCGCCAGAGCATGGGGCAAGGTGGAATGATGGGGGTCGGTCAAAGTCAGGCTGAACTTTACGACGAAGAGACCCCGGACGTTACGTTCGACGATGTTGCCGGCTACGAGGGTCCCAAGAATGAGGTACAGCAAATTATTGAATTCCTCAAAAACCCCGAAAAATTCGATCGCGTCGGTGGTGAAATCCCCAAAGGCGTGATGTTGGTCGGCCCGCCCGGAACGGGGAAAACCCTCACCGGTCGAGCCATTGCCGGTGAAGCCGGTGTTCCTTTCCTGCTGACCTCCGGTTCGGACTTCATGGAAATGTTCGTAGGGGTTGGAGCAAGCCGTGTAAGGGACCTCTTCGAAAGGGCTAAGGAACTCGCCCCGTCAATTATATTTATCGACGAAATCGACTCCGTCGGCCGCAAAAGAGGGGCCGGTGTTGGTGGCGGTCACGACGAACGCGAACAGACACTGAATCAACTCCTCGATGAACTGGACGGGTTTGAACCCAATTCTGGTGTCATTCTCATCGCCGCCACAAACCGGCCGGACGTCCTTGATCCGGCACTGATGCGCCCCGGTCGATTCGACAGGGAGGTTACCTTCGATCTTCCCACTGTCGACGAACGGGAGGCCATCCTCGAAAAGCATGCCGAGGACAAACCCCTGGCGGACGACATCGATCTTGAAGTCACCGCCAAAGGCACACCGGGGTTTTCCGGCGCCGACCTCAAGAATTTACTCAACGAGGCTGCCCTGCTAACGGCCGAAAACAACAATGATGAAATTGATCATGATACCCTGGAAGAAGCCCGGGACAAGGTGATGATGGGGCTCCGGCGAGAGGAAATGGCTATCAGCGATGACGAAAAGGAAACAATGGCCATTCACGAATCCGGACATACTATCGTCGCCTATTTCACGGAAGGTGCAGACCCCGTCCACAAGGTGACAATTATTCCTCGCGGCCGTGCTCTCGGTGCGACCCAGCAACTTCCGGTGGAAGAAAAGAAAATGTATACACGGGAGGACCTGATGGGTCGCCTGGCCGTCATGATGGGGGGTCGAGCAGCCGAAGAAATGAAAAACACCACTGTCACTAACGGTGCCCAGGACGATTTACGCCGTGCCACAAAACTGGCCCGCAAAATGGTCCTTCAATGGGGTATGAGTTCGGAAATGGGCAACATAGCCTACGAGGATGGAGACGGCGACGTCTTTCTCGGTGAAGAAATTTCACAAAGCCGTGAGTACAGCGAAGAAACGGCCGTCAAAATTGACGAAGAAATCAAAAATATCCTCGATGAAGCTCGACGCAACGCTCAACAGACACTGGAGGAAAACAAGGAATCCCTCGATGATTTAATCGACGTCCTGATTGAACGGGAATCCCTTTCGGCGGACGAAATTGAGTCGCTCGTTGAAAACGGCGAAATTCTACCGGAAAACGGAAGTGGCCCGGATTCCGCCGAAGAGGAAGAATCCGCCGAGGTTAACGGGAGTGGTGACTTCGGCGGTGATTCAAACCAGGATGAAGAAACCACACAAACCACTGACGAAACCACTGAAACGTCCACTGACGACAGCACGGCTCCGGATAATGAATCGTCCACATCGGTGGAATCCGACGCCGCTGACGAATCCGTCTCCGACGCGGACCAGGATGAGGATGATTCCAGGCAAATCTAATAGATCTTTGCTGATACCCTAACACCAGAGTTGCAGGGAGGCGTTTCTGATTCCCCTATCCCCTTCCCCGTCGGAATCCGAATCGGATCAATCCTCCTCGCAGTTCTCACCATCCCTCAAACACTTGCTTGGTCTCGCCGGGGCAGCCACGGCAACGGCACTCTATTTTTCCCTTAAGTCGGACATTTCCCGGGATCGTGTTCAGCAGAACTACACCAATGATGACTCGGAGTTTATTTCATTTCGGGGACTGGACGTACACTACCGTATTACCGGAACGGGGCCTGCTCTTGTTCTACTGCACGGAACCGCCTCATCCCTTCACACATGGGACGGGTGGACGGACGTTCTCTCCGACCACTACCGTGTGATACGAATGGATCTTCCCGGGTTTGGCCTTACCGGACCGGATCCACAGTCCCGCTACACGCTTGACAGCTACGTGGCTTTCCTGAACCACTTCCTGGACGAACTCGACGTACAGTCCGCTCACCTCGCCGGTAACTCCTTCGGGGGCAAAATCGCCTGGAATTACACGGCGGAACATCCCGATAGGATTGAAAAAATGATACTTATTAACTCAATGGGGTTTATGACTCACTGGCCATCACTGTTCCGATTGCCAGGGATTCCCATCGCCGGACACGCATTAAAATACCTCAGTCCCCGATGGGTCATTCGCCGGTTTCTCCGGAGTCTATACGGCCAGCCCGATACGTTAAAAGAAGACGTCTTCAACCGGTATTTTGACCTCCTGCTGGCGGAGGGAAACCGCCGGGCACTCTACGAACGTTTGAACGCTCCTATTGCACGAAACGAGGACAAATTAACCCACATCAAGACCCCTACCCTCGTACAATGGGGTACCCTTGATCCACTGCTTCCGGTCAACCATGCAAATGGCTTCAATCGAAAACTTCCCCGCTCCTCCCTGCTGACGTACCTGGGACTGGGACATGTTCCAATGGAGGAATCCCCGGAACAGACAGCTCGCAACGCCCATCAGTTCCTGCAGGGGTAAAAAAAGAACCGACAATACAGTCAATTCGAGGTTACGTAGGAAAATTTGCTACAACGATCGGTAAGTGTTAGACACGGGGCAGGTTCTGTTTGGGACAGTGTCCATGATTCAGAATTGAATCAATGAAGGATTCATTGAAGGACGTTTCTACCATTGCTGGGCAGTCAACCCGTCATATCAAGGAGAGATCCCATCATTTCATCCTGGACTTTCAGCGCATCAATATTGGCTTCTGCCGTATTCTGGTTAACAAGCATCTCCGTTAATTGATCACTCATATCGACGTTTGACGCTTCAAGAACTCCTTGCTGAAGGGAGCCTCTGGGACCAGATCCCGGAACGCCCAGCTGAGCCTCACCGGAGTTGGACGACGCCGAAAACAGACTGTTACCATCGGATTGGAGTCCGGAGGGATTTGAAAAACTGGCCAGTGCGACGGTTCCAAGTGAACGGGTTTCACCATTGCTGTACTGTCCTCTAACGGTTCCATCGTCCGTCACTGAAACATTGCGAAGCTGTCCGGATTGCCTCCCGCTCACGTCAGTTGCGTTGAACGAGGTTTCTCCGGCTTGCTGAGTAACGGCCGAGAAGTCGAGGTTATCGGCCGATGCTTTCACGGGGTTCGCCCCATTCCCCGACAAATACAGACCCTTGAACCCATCGGGAGCATTCGGTGACTCACTGACGGTTTTGGACGCAAGCCGGCCCTGACTGTCAAACTGGAGCTGTCCGTTCAGCGCTGTCCTGGAATTACTGGGGTCCGTAGCGGTAAATTCAACTGTATTCGGACTGGATTTTTCCAGGGTTAGGTTGATGGTCCGGGCGGTGCCCTGGGAATCGGTCACATCAAAGGCAAGCGTCGTGCTTTCCCCCTCGGAAAGGTCCGAACTGATGTTCCCGCCGAAACGAACGGAGTCGGTTGCCTCCGGTTCCAGGGTGCGTTCGGAATCCTGTACCGTCAATGGCTGGGCCGTACCACCCGTATCACCGGGCGAAAACCCCTTGACGGAGCCACCGGTTACCGTATTAACCAGATTACCGTCGGCATCCAGGTCGAAGGAACCGGATCGTGTGTAAACCGTCTGTCCCTGCTTCTGGACCGCGAAAAAACCGCTCCCCTCGATGGCAACGTCCTGTTCACGGCCGGTTGGAACGAGTGGTCCCTGTTGTTGACTGGCGGAAACCGATTCAATCCGGGACCCACCGGCTTCCGAGGTACTCTGCTGGACCTGTCGCTGCTTGAAGCCGTCAGTATTGAGGTTAGAAAGGTTGTCGGCCGTGACGTCCTGACGCGAGAAGGCCGACGAGATACCCGATAGTGAAGTGGAGAATCCAGATGCCATCCCTGGCTCCCATAGCGCTGAGATCAATCCTTTGATACTTGTTAAAAGAGTACCACTTCATGGGGTTAAAGTCCAGATTTTACGCTACGGGATGACGTCTTACGCTACTGGTACTGGTCAATAATTTTCTGGAAGTCCTCCTCGGGCGGCCGGAGTTCGTCCTCGTCCAGGTTACTGAGGTACTCCTCCTCGCTGGCGTAGTACTTCTCGTGAAGAGCGGGACTCTGCTCGTCAATGTAAATAATACCGAGCGGCGTTTCATCCCGTGAACGGTATTCCCTCCAGACACTAACCGCCTGCTGGATATCCTCGGGATTGTAGTCCTCGTCCTCCGACAGTTGCTTGAACTTGAGACTGAACTGATGGCCGAATTCATCGAACGTAATCGGGTGATCAAGCTCGTCTTCGCTGGGATAGTCGTCCTCGAAATCCACGACCGAAAATTCCGGAAGTTCGCTTGTGTGGTCCTTGCCGTAATCGTAGCTGTGTTTACTTTCCTCGTGGTCGTTGAACGTCACGCACGGACTCAGGACATCAAGGTAGGCCATACCGTCGTGAAGTATGCCGGCTTTAATCTGCTCAACAAGATTGTTCCGCTTTGCGGAGAACGCCTTTCCGACAAAGGTGGCACCACCCATCAGGGCCACTCCAACACCATCAACGG
>JBDGPI010000227.1:0-14808 GCA_042219765.1 Salsurabacterium abyssinicum (SeqCode) | reverse complement strand
GCCGTGCGCAACCGGGCCCAGACCATCTCCTGACCCGGAACCACCCCCGTTAGGTGCCATGTTCTGCAGCATATTTGAAAAGCGCGACGGTAAGCTTCATCTCGTCAGTGAAGCGACTTCGGTTGAGGATGCTTCGGACATTAAGGGCGGGGTTACCGGACCAGGCATCGAGTTCTTTTACGAACCACGAACCGAAAATTATCGCGAAACCGGCTGGGCCTTATCGGTGCCGGCTTTCCGCGACAGCATGACCCCCTCTATTCCGAAGGAATCTATTCAGACCGTCTTCGGTTATGGGGCAAGCAAGGAGGCCTCGCCCTCGAAACAGAGCGATCCTCCACCCCAGCAGCAACCAATCTTACGGTCCGCTATCTAACAGTTACCGGAGGGGGTTTAACCCCCCCTCCGGGTTTTCTCTTCTGGTACCAATCCTTCACTGCGTTGCTGGACCTTATTGATTCCGATTCCCTAACGTCTTCGTTGCAGGATCCTGCACCGAGAGAATTAAATACCCTCGTCCCGGTTAACTTCGTTCTGGAGAACAACCCTCAGGTACGCTTCGAAACCGACCCATTCTTTATTTGATTGGTTCGACGGCAAGGATTCGATCAACCGGAACAACTCGTTTTGCCCTGGCCTGTTCACAGAACCCAACCAGAACCTTGCTAATCTGACCGTCTTGTTTTCGCTGGTCCACCGTCCGGGGATGAATCACACGGCTCCGCCGGGAATTGTCCGATGTCAGGTGAGTCACGCGTACCGGTGTTTGATCCTGCACCGCCCGGCGCAAAAGATCAATCGTCTCATCCAGTGAAAGGCTGTCCGACCCCTGACTGACGTTCTTTGCCGCCAGGTAATCGACAATCCGGCGGTCGCTGAAAAAATGTTTCTTTTTCAATGGCTTCCGAAGGACCAACCCCTCGAGGCTGACACACCGGCTCAGGGCAACGTAACCCTGACCGTGTGCAAACATTCCCTTTCCGACGTCCAGGATCACGTTATCAAAGGTCTTCCCCTGACTTTTGTGAATGGTTATCGCCCAGGAGAGCATCACCGGAAACTGTGTGAAAGATCCTACGGATTCCGCCTGGAGACTGTCGTTTTCGTCATCGTAAGCGTATTCGTACATCGTCCATGTGTATGGTTCAACCTCAACGCGTCCTCCATCCCGCAGGTCTACCGTCAGTTGGTCCTCGTCCTCGAGAGTCTCAATAGTATCGATGGTACCGATCGAACCGTTGACCCACCGCCGCATCGGATCGTTCGTGACCATCATAACCTGTGCGTTTTCTTTGAGTCGAAGTTGCTGTTTCGTAGGGAGAGCATTTTCCGCGAAATCGCCTTCGAGTTCTCCGGTGAAAATCATACTTTCACCGGGAAGCTCCTCAAGCTGATTTTCGTTGATACGGTCCGCGGTCTTATTGCGGGGTGTAAGCCGGACGTACACTTCGTCGTTTTCCGGTTCAAAGTCCGGATCGACCTGATCGTTCAGCCGCTCGAGTTCGTCATCGCTCAGTTGTTGATCGCGAATCGACTGGAGAATTGAAAGAAACTCCCGGTCGTCCTGCCGGTAAATGGTTTCCAGTTCATGGAGTTCGTACTCCAGGTTCTCGAAAGCCCGACTGTCGAAGAAGTAGGGGCTGCGGTAATACTCCTGGAAAATGTCCTTTTCGCTGGACGTAACGACGGGGGGCAGTTGATGGAGGTCACCGATTACGTTCACGTCCACCCCGCCGAAAGGAACGTTTTCCCGGGGACCGTTCAGCCGGAGAAATTGATCGACACAGTCCATCAGGTCGGCCCGCACCATGGAGACTTCATCAATTACAAGGGCGTCCAGCGTCCGGTATTTTTCCTCGCCGCGGTCATCGTACTCGGACCGGACTTTGCTAACCGTTACGTCGGTACCAAAACCGAAGAAGGAGTGGATGGTCTCCCCGTCGATGTTAATGGCGGCCGTCCCGGTCGGTGCCAGGAAGGCGGCGTCACGCTCCGTGCGGCGGCGAAATTCGTGCAGCAGGGTTGACTTTCCCGTACCGGCAGGACCCGTGATAAAGACATGCGTTTCGGGATCCTCCAGCAGTTTCAAACCCTGTTTAAATTCCGAATTAAGGTCAAGATCATCGGTCGGCGACTGCAAACCAGGAAGCTCCTTTTATTTTGTGTCCCCGTGCTCAGAGAGGCACTTTTGCTCAAACTTGCCAATCATTACCGTTTTAATCCTGTGATCGGAAAAATTTGTTTAACTTTTCATGGTTTATGTCCGATAATTGTAATGATCATGGAGGTTAAGTAGACTGGAGGTTTCACGATGGCTGGTCAAGTTGGAGGATCAGGATCCCTTTCAACCAAGCTCAGACAGATTGAGCTGGTGACGAAACTCATCTCAAGCGGCTCCGTTTCGCGGGAAAACTTATCGTCGAGTGCTCAGTCCGGAACCCCGGATCCTGAAGCCGGAAACATTTTGAACACGGAAGCTTAACAAACTCGCCTCTTCTACTCGATTTGCTTCAGTCCCCCTATCCTATCACTTAACAACCCGACGGCTAAAGCATAAAACTTCGACTGGTTGTATTTTAAGAGCACCGAGAAATTATGGGTTCGACGGTAGCGAAGTTCCGTTCCCTCGGGGCTAAAAACGGTTGAATCCGAAACTGGCTCATCCCCGGACAGCTGTTGTCCCCAGGTCTGCTCGGAATTCCATCCATTTTTATCGAGGTAATTGGCAACTGAGGCAAGCACGTCCGAAGGACTCCCCCAGATATCACGGTAGGAGTCACCGTCAAAATCCACGGCGTAGGTCTGGTAACTTGTCGGCATGAACTGAGGTTGGCCGAGGGCCCCGGCCCAGGAACTGTGCAAGTTTTCGCTCCGTATTTGATCCCGGTCGAGCATTTTCAACACCGCAAGCAACTCACCGGTGAAATAATTGGCCCGTGACGTACTACTGTAGGCCATTGACGCAAGGGCCGAGATTGCGTTGAAGCGACTCCTCTGATCCCCGTAACGGCTTTCAATGCCCCAGATGGCAAGAAGAATTTCGGCCGGAACACCGTAAGTCTCTTCCAGTTTTCGAAGGGTGGACTGGTGCTTTTCCTTGAGGGCTTTCCCCTTCTGTATCATTCTGTCCGTAACAAAATAATTACGGTACTCGGGAAATGGAGTCGTAAATTCCGCCTGATTCGATGAGTTCCTCCGAACCCTGGTATCGAACGATAGTGTTCGAAGGTGCTTATCAAGGGTTTCACGAGAGACACCCTGTTCCAGGGCCCGGATCCGGAGGGTATCAACCCAGCGTTGAAAGGAGTCCTGTCGGGATTCCGCGAAGGTTGGGAGACCCATTAGAAGTAAGACGACTGCCATCACAATCAACAGCACCGGGGCGAGCCCGCTGCTGATCCCTCTTCCAGCTCCCGAAAGGTTCAAGGAACTCCAGTGACCTCCAGATCACCAACGATAACAGCGTTCGGTGTCACGGTAAGTGCGGACGGATGTTCTCTTCGTCAGGTATCCAGAGCGTCAATTGACCCGCCTTCGGCAAAGGCAAGAAAATCCTGAAAACACTCATCACACAAGTCAAGGCGATTTTCGAGCCCTCCGCTTTGTTTATCGCGGTACTCGATGGTCATCCAGTTGTCGTCGAGTTCTCCCTGAGCTCCGCAACCGTCACGATCACATTTGACGGCTCCAACATCCGAGGTGGACTTGTCCTTCATAACTGACACGATCCAAACCTCCCGGCGTAAATAACGTACAGACTGAGTTTGTCGGGTTGAAACAAATTCTTCACATTCAAGTGTTGAGGGTTAATTAAACATGGACAGATTATGCTATTAATTACTTTTATTTTACACGATAATAGCAGTAAAACCGAACCCCGCTTCAGGAGATCCGTGGAATATTATGAGTCATAATAGTGATTAACAATAAGGATAAACCGGCTATAATTTTTATCAGCGTAATTCTCCACTCCTATTTTATTCTCCACAAATCGAATCCATTTATTCTCAGTTTCAAAATCACGACAACCTGAACCTGTTAGACGTCCTGGAGTCTCACTATCGGGTGATTATCATGGACAAGACCTACGAACTGCCCTCGGACGCCGTTCCCTATATCCTTCTACAACGGATGAACACGCAAAAGTTCCGAAACCTCCGCTACATGCTCCCTTACGGCCGGACCCTGTACAATGCCATTTACAATAACTTTTTGTATCAAGCGGAGGCGAGCCTTCGGGAGAATGAAATCAAAGATCAGTACCTCAGCGAAATGAAGGATGAGTTTAACACAATTAAGGATCATCTGCCGGACCGGACGACAAGTATTCTTGACGTCGGTTGTGGAGTCGGGGGGATTGATCTCTTTCTTTCCGACTTCTACGAGGACAGCCAGCCTATTTTTTACCTGTTCGATAAGACGGAAGTCAGCTCGTCGGTCTACTACCAGTTCAAGGACGAGGCCGCGTTTTACAATTCCCTGGACGTGGCCGCGCGAGCTCTCAAACAGAACGGCGTCAACGAAAAGAACCTCTACACCCTGGACGCGGACGACTTTGACCTTACCGAACTCAAGGACGTTGACCTGTGCATCTCATTAATTTCGTGGGCGTTTCACTATCCCCTCGACACCTACCTGAACGACGTGGTTGAGTGTCTCGCGGAGGACGGCTCACTCCTTCTTGATTTCAGAAAGGGACCGGACAGCTCAAAGAGGCCATCGAACACTTTGAGAAGCACGAGGTCATCCAGGAGACGGAAAAGTACCGACGGACCATCCTGACGGAACCCGTTAAAGAACCCCAAAGCGTCGGTACGGGCCCCGAAGAAACTGTAACCGCCTGAGCACCGGGGAGTTACCACTCAGGATGCGGACGAAGGACGTCGAGGTTAAGCAAGAGTCGATTGGTGACTTTGGTGCCGACACGCTTATCCTACCGATTCCGGGGGACCGCCTGTCCGAGAACGAAACTCTCCGGACAGTATTGACCGAGGCCGGTCAGGACGTTCTCCCGGCTCTTGAGAATGACCTACCGCTTCGACCGGGTAACGTCTCGGTCACGCCGGGAGGCGACCTTAACTACGAGCGGATCGTACATATTCCGGTTCAGAGTGCCCCCGGCGTTCCAACCACTGAGGAGAACCTCCAGGTGGGCCTTCGCTCCGGGCTGGTCGCGGCCGACGAGGAAGGCACCCGGACGGTGGCCTTACCCCAAATTATTCCCGAGGACCAACGCGACGAAGTCAATTACGAGTCCACGGCCGAAACAGTAATCCGGGATCTTCTGCAGTACCCTCCGGCTCATTTCAGTCAGTTAACTCTAATTAGCCAGGACCCCGACTGGACGGACGCTCTCAAAAATCAACTGACGGAACCGTAACTCCTGAACAAAACCCTTCGATCGGGTCAAATTTGACCCGCAACCACCCCGTATGTGACGGTTTCAAGGGGTGTAATTGTCTGTTTCAAGACCAACGGAAACCGTCGAATCACTCCTCGAACAATAGGCGTGGGGCATATGTGGGCTGTCGTGTTCCAGACCAATTTTACACCCCGGTCCAACGGCGATAAATCCCGAATCCGCCCCCACCGTCTGCTTCATTTCGGCGATACAGTCCTCGACGGCCTCCTGGGGACTGAGTCCGGATTCAATCGATTCACAGATCATGCGTGTTGAAAGCATCCGCATGACGAGTTCGCCCTGGCCCGTGGCACTGGCCGCACTACTTTTGGTCGCATAAGTGCCCGCTCCGGGAATCGGAGTATCCCCGACTCGTCCCGCCAGTTGAAGGATTAGTCCTCCAGTGGACGTGGCCGCCGCGAACCGGCCATCACGGTCCCTGACGGCGGCACCAACGGTCCCTTTCTCCAGTTCCGGGTATTTTTCGAGAAGCTCGGGCATATTGGGAAAGGAGTAACGACGTTCCCCTGATTTAATATCCTTCTTCTTTTTTTCGTAAGTTTTTTGGGACTGCTCGGTCATGCAATCGTGGGACTCAAACCCCATTGCGCGCGCAAATCGGAGGGCTCCCTCACCCGACAGCATCACGTGATCGGTCTCCGTCATAACTTTACGGGCAACCTGAATCGGATTCTTCACGTCCCGTAACCCCGCGACAGCTCCGGCCGTTCGGCGTTCACCGTTCATGATTGAAGCATCCATTTCAATTTCGCCGTCGAGGTTGAGGGACGAACCGGTCCCGGCATTGAAAACAGGGTTGTTCTCGAGGTCCGTAACCACCTGTTCGGCCGTGTCCAGGGCCGTTCCACCGGTAGCTAATTGATCTCGACCGTTACGGACCGCCGACTCGAGGCCTTCCAGCGCACGTGTCTGTTTGTCCTTGCGCCATTTACCGGCACCGCCATGGGCTACCAGTGCGAAATCATCCTGATCCATAGTAAAAACCTTTCCTAATATTCAGGTGTTAACGTTTGTGCTTAGGAATGAGTTCATCCGTTCGTCTTCGTTCAAGGAAGTCTTAGTTTAGTTCCACTAACGAAAGAACAGCAAAACGAGGGTGAATCAAATTTCACGAGGAATCTCACTCACGACGATAGCTTGACCGAAACCTGAAACCAGATATCCAACAACAGATCTCCTTTTACTGCCGTATCCGTCCCTCCATGCTCGTGGACGCTTCAGCGTAGAGCTTCTCGGGAATTCGACCGGCACGGTAACTCAAGCGGCCGGCTTCGACGGCATAGCGAAGCGATCGAGCCATTGTCGGGGGATCCTCGGCTTTTGCAATAGCACTACTGGTCAGGATGGCGTCCGCCCCCAGTTCCATGGCCTGGGCCGCGTCCTTCGCCGATCCAATACCGGCGTCGACAATCATGGGAACGTCAACTTTCTCTCGAATGATCTTCAGGTTTTCCGGGTTGGCAATCCCCCGGCCCGATCCAATTGGAGACGCCAGTGGCATCACGACGGGACAGCCGATCGATACAAGTTTCTTGGCGGTTACCGGATCGTCGTTTGTGTAGGGTAAAACGGTAAACCCATCCTCCACGAGCGCCTCGGCAGCGTCGAGCAATTCTTCTACGTCCGGGTAGAGCGTTTCGTCGTCACCAATGACCTCGAGCTTAACCCAGTCGGTATCAAGCGCCTCCCGTCCGAGCCGCGCCGTCGTTACGGCGTCGTCCGCGGTATAACATCCGGCCGTGTTCGGTAAGACCCTGACGTCACAATCCTCGATCACGTCCATGAGCCCGGCCCGGTGATCGTCGTCGACGTCAACTCGCCTGAGTCCGACGGTTACCATCTCGGTTTGGCTCTCCCGGATGGAGTCCTTGAGCTTTTGCAGGTTCGTGTGACCACCGGTTCCGACAATCAAACGCGATTCGAAGGACTCACCATCGATCATCAATGGATCGCTTTCACTGTGGCTGTCCCGGTTGTCTCCGCCCTTGATTGGCCGAATTATTTCGACACTCTGGCCCTCCTCGAGCCGTGTGTTCTCCCACTCGGACTGAGGAATAATTTCATCGTCCACCGCCAGGGCGAGGTGATCGGTCTCCTCGTCGACTTCATTCGAAACAATGGCGTCCAGGCTCTGGTCCCCCGGAACCTGGCGTTCCTCACCGTTAAGTGTGATCGTTATTTCCATGGTTACCCCTGATTCTGAAATCGCGACGGTAAAAAGGGTTCGAGTAATTCGGGTGCATCGCCGTTTTCAAGCCAGTTCTTTGTTGATTGTACCGTTACTGGCGTTAGTAGAATACCGTTACGGTAGTGTCCCGAGGCAAAGCCCAGGTTGTCGGTGGAAGTGCTGGGGCCGATAATCGGGCGGGAGTCGCGGCTTGCCGGTCGAAGACCTGCCCAGGTTTCGAGCAATTCATTTTCGTATATAAACGGTACCATCTCGTAGGCGTCGTGAAGAAGATTCAGCACAGCTCCGGCCGTCACTGTCGTGTCGTAGCCCTCTTCCTCCATGGTGGCGCCGACCACGAGCCGGCCGTCGTCCTTTGGTACACAGTAAACATCCTGGCTCCGCAGTACGTGTTCGACTTCCGGTGGGTCCGACAATTGGACCGAAAGGGCCTGTCCTTTGACTGGTCGAATCGGCATGCGGTCGGACTCGGGTAGTCCGTCAATTTTACCCGTTTTTGCCCCGGCACAAAGTAAATAATAGTCGGCGCTGAAGTCCCCTTTCGGGGTACTAACAGATTGCACGGAGCCATTCTCAACCCGAATGGTTTCCGCGGGAGTCCGTTCGTGGAGGTCAACGTTCCGCAATTTTGCCCGTTCTTTCAGGGCCTCGGCCAGCCGGCGGTTATCAACCTGATACTCCGAGGAGACACGGATTGCTTTTGAAACGTAACTGCTAATTCGGGGTTCTAATTCTCGGCAGGCCTCCGGGCTCAGTTCCTCCACGGTCAGGTCCATTCGATTCAGGTAGTCGACCTGCCGCTCGAGATCGGAAACCCCGGGCTGGTCGAAGGCAAGTCCCAGGGTTCCCTCCGTTCGAAAACCGACGTCGATCCCCGTGTCGTCCTCCAGGGATTCCACAAACGAGGGATATCGACGGTGGCTCTCAAGACAGAGGTCAAGCAACTCGGTCTCACCGTACTCCGCTTCCATGACCGGGGCCAGCATCCCGGCGGCGGCCCGGGTCGCCCCCTGACCACAGTTCGCCTCTTCCAGCAGTGTCACCGAATGATCCTCGGCCAGTTCACCCGCAATTCCGAGCCCAATACAGCCACCACCGACGACAAGGATTTCCATCGGTTAGTTCGACCGGGACTCGGGAGAAATTTTCCGCTCGAAATTTTTGGGGATTAGTTTTCGCCAGCGCTCGACATGATAGTCGATGTAAAATGGAATTGGATGGGCAAGGGTATAATCAAGCCAGTAAGGATGGACGTTTTCCTGCATGTCCCGCCTGCGATCCAGCCAGTTGGTTACCGCCTCGAGATCGTAGCCCCCTTGGTAGAGGTAAACCATTCCGTAGAAAATAGCTTCGCGGGACTGAACGTCCCCGTAGCCCTGCTCCAGTACTTCCTGATAATACTCAAAACCGGGTAGTGCGGGAGACCATTCCTTCAATTTCTGGAACTTAAAGTCCACTCCGGTTGTTCGCTGAATAGCCCGTTCGAGCAAGGAGCGGATCTGGTTTTCCTCGGCCGGTTTATGGTCGTGCTCACGATCGGCGTGAGCAAGTAACTGCGACAGCAAAACGGCACGTTCACTGTTCGATTCGGCGTATTTGTAGAGGTTCTGGGTAATCAGGATTTGACCACTGGAGAGCCCAAAGGAAAACATCTTGTCGGCCTTGTACAGGGTGACCTTCGGGTCGATGTCCTTCGTCAGTAAAAATGGCGTAAGCCGGTTCATTTTCGCCCTAATCCCCTCTGGCGGAGACTCGACCTCCGGTGCTCCTTTGGTCAGTGACTCAATGAATTGATCCTTCTGGGTTAACCGGTCCTCAATCAGCGTTTCAAGAGTCTGGCTTTCACCCTGGGGAAGACAGACGGGACAGGCCTGGAGTCCTTCCTTCTGGGCCAATGTGGGATTGCGGTAAATTTTGTTTGTCCTCGTATCGGGACTGTGCCTGTACTTTTTCTTGTGGTACAGCTCCCTGGTGTTACCGGACACCACTGGATTTTTCCGTAACCCGGGAGTGTCGTAAGAAGCAAAAAGGGTCGCCCGTTTGTAGGGCTCGCCCTTATCGGCCTCGTAGTAGGGGTCCTGCTGCTTGCGGTGACGTGAACGGGGTGTTCGCTTGTGGATATTGAAGGTAAGGGTTTCCCCGAAATTATCCACCACAATCTCACGGATTTCGTAACGGGTACTCACTGGCCTGCCATTGATACTGGAAATAATATTACCCACTCGCAAACCAGCTTTAACGGTGGGGTCCGATTCCTGAGCGGATTGCACAACCAGTCCTTTGACGTCGGGAAACGGATGGTCGTAGCGACGGACCCGTTCGTACTTCAGGGGGACTCCATCAAACCCTATACTAAATTTTTTAATCCTCTTTTGAGAATTCGCGGGACTAAAGGAGAGTGAAAGGAGTAGTGCCGCAAGAACTGTAATCAGGAGAGAATCATTCATTAGATTCAATTAGGTCGGCCTCGAAATAATCCCCCTCAAAGGATCCCAGCGTCACTGAAACGGTTTCATTGGGTGCAGGACTCCCGTCAATCCGGGCGGGGAGATAATACTGTGTATACCCAATCGGTGATCCATCAACCTCGCGGTCCTCCACAAGCACGGAGTCAGTCTGGCCTTCAAAGCGCCTGGCCCAGCGAGTCTCTAACTCGTCACCGAGCTCAATCAATTCCTTCGTCCGGCGTTTACGGACCTTCGAGTGGACCTGGTCGTCCATTTTCTCACCGGCCGTTCCGGGCCGTTCGCTGTAGCGAAAAACGTGCATCCGGGAAAAACAGATATCCCTGGCGAGCTGTTTCGTTCGTTCGTGATCCTCCTCGGTTTCACCCGGAAATCCGGCAATTAAATCCGTGTTGAGAGCAAAATCCGGATCCTTCTGACGGCAGTACTCCGCCAGGTCGTAGAGGTACTCCCGATCGTAATTGCGCTGCATACGCTCGAGTATGGGGGTGGACCCACTCTGTATCGGGAGGTGTAAGTGGTTGCAGAAGCGATCCGAACCGGCAATGATATCGATCATTTCCCGGGTTACGTCCTGCGGTTCAACTGAACTGAACCGCACCCGACAATCAAGGGGTTCCTCGGCCAGGTCCCGTACGAGGTCGGTGAGCCGGTAATCCCGATCGAGGTCGATGCCGTAGTCCCCCAGATGAACACCACTGAGAACAATTTCTCCGTAGCCGTTTTCCTCGTTCAGCTGGCGTATCTGATGGATGACGTCCTCCGGCTTCATGCTTTCCAGTTCGGGACGAGTGTGCGGTACAATGCAGAAGGTACACCAGTCACGGCACCCGTCCTGTATTTTCAGGAATTTTCGACTTCGGAAGGCAACGTGGCTTTCACCCTGCCCCTCGGGCATGTCGGTGGGACCAGCTTCCCGGAGGAGTAACTCCGGAATTCCGTCCTTGTCGGAGTTACCCACGATGTAGTCAACCTCGGGGAGTTCCTCCTCCAGTTCGTCGCCGGAGAGTTCGGCGTAACAGCCCGTAAAAACAATGGTGGAGTCCTCGTTTTTCCGTCGGAACCGGCGGGCGAGTTTCCGGCCCTTCGCCTGGGCGCTAACGGTCACGGAACAGGAGTTGAGTATGAAGAAATCCGGGGTCTCACTTTCGGGGTCCACCAGGTCAAAACCATAACTCAACAGCTCTTCCTGCAGCGATTCGGATTCGTACTGGTTGACCTTGCAGCCCAGCGTCTTGACTCCAACTTCCATTGGTACCATCCTGTAGGGTCTGTTTCAGCGAATTTTTTCCGTCTGAACTAGGCTCGAAAGTGTAACACTCAGAGTGAAACGAACCAATCCGTGATCGTCCGTTTTTTTACCACCAGCGGTGCGATAGCATTATTAAGAGGTGAACGAAATGATTGCCTGGAACTCTCAGATGGCCCTCGACGCCCGGCACCACCTTTACTACCAGGACGCCGAACCGTTAAAAATCTGGAAGGTGACGAACTCCGAGGACAAAGAGTTCATCCTAAAACTCTACGAGGTCACCGACGGAACCAACGCCGTCGAGGCGGGGAAGTACATTGAAAGCGTCCACGTAACGGAAACCAACGGTTACGACGCCGATGCCCCGGAATCGGGAACCGAGTGGGCCTACGTCGAAACCAGCGTCGAAAGTTTCCTCAACCACTACAAGGACGTCGATGAACTGTAACCGTAGACCCTGTTTTTCTCACACAGGCCAACCCCCGGCATAAAAGTACTCAATCTACCCTCTCCTTACTGACCAACGTAAGGAGCAATACCTGTCAACTTATAACTTGACAAATCGTCCTCAGTCCAGTTCCTCCTCTGTTACTTTCCGGGAAAAAAGAAACTTGATCGGGAACTCGTAAAGAGTTTTATCGTTAAGTTGGTCTTACGAATAATTCAGGAAAGGTAGAGAAAGGTCCGAAATGTAGCTCAATCAAGCGTCATTTTGTCAGTATCCGAGGAGATTGTGGCCGGTAAGATTAAAGAGATTACAAAAATAGCGTCTACTGTAAAAAAACCTTTATTCCTATCTTCAATCGTCGTCTTCTTGCTTTCAACGTTTAACGTTCAACGTTCCACTTTGGACCTTTCACTTCAGTTCAACTGTCTACCCAACACTTTTGTATGATTTTCGATCTTGGATATTCGATTGTAGTTAAACTGTTCACCTTTCACTTTTCACTCTACACTAAGTCATATTTTCGATCTTGGGGATTCGTTTATTTTCAGACTTTAGACTTTCGACTTTGGACTTTTGAATGTATTAATGACGTTCGACCTTCGACTTTCGACGTTTGACTGTATTTATGGTGGAGCCGACGGGACTCGAACCCGTGACCTTCTCGTTGCGAACGAGACGCTCTCCCAGCTGAGCTACGGCCCCTCCGGAACCAATAAAGACTATTATAGCTTCTGGCGAAGCTCAAATAATCCGAAATATTACTCTTCCCGTTAAAGCTTAGATCGTTTCAAGTAATAAAACCCACCGCCAAGGGAAAGAGCGTAACCAATAAGTCGTGTTAGTAACGCCACGCCCAATGACTCCACGGAAGTCAGTCCCAGGGCCGTAAAAGCAAATGTAATAGCACCCTCACGTAACCCCAGATTGTTTAGACTGATCGGTATGAGGCTAACGAAGGTGACGATCGGAATCGCGGGTAAAAGGTACAGGAAATCGGCCGAGGCTCCGAGCGCCCGGATCGCTATCCAGAGGTAGAGGCAACGGATGAGGTGATAGAGCACAGAAATGAAAAGTACTACGGCAATTTGCCAGTTATTGCCGTGATATTCCCTTAAACTGTTCACAAAGGACTGAAAGGAGGAAACCAGCGGCCACCTCTTCCATGACTCGAGGAAACGTTCAAACCAATCGAGGTAATTCCAGCAGACGGTCCCCAGGGCGAGACCACCAAGCGCCAACCCCAGAAAGGGATACCGGATGGCCCGGAGGTTGTAGGGCTCCAACAACTCGACACCCGGAAGAGTCACTGCAATAGCGATAAACACAACGCCGAGCAGACCGGTCAAGCGTTCTAAAAAGACGGACGAGGTCGCATCCGACAGTGGAAGATTTCGCACTCCCAGTTCTCGAACCTTGATAACGTCCCCGCCGACACTCGTCGGAAGGAAGTTGCCGAAGAACTTACCCGCAAGGTAAATTCCAAAAACCCGCCAAACGGAAAGGTCATACTCGTCCTCGCGGGCGGTCGGAATTAAGACGTAGAGTTTCAGGCTGGAAACAAAGAAGTTGATCGCCCGCAGAGCTATCGCCAGAAGAAGCCAGAGCGCAGAAACGTTTAAAAGAACTGAAACGGTCCGACCCAGGGGAATGAACGTGAACAGTCCTCCCATCAGGAGGACCACAACGACCACTTTTAACCAGAACACTATAGGGTTCTGTGTTTCACTATCAGCACTCATTGGAACGCCGCCCGGAGCTATGATCGGATCGGGGAACATGTAAAATGTTATAAGACTTGTCCAATTTTATTCTATTTCCGAGGCAGATGAAGGCATGAACGGTCCCGACTTTTTTATCGTGGGCGCCCCCAAATGTGGAACCACGGCCATGACCCACTACCTTGATTCCCATCCCGATATTTTCTTCCCCGACGACAAGGAATTTCACTACTTTGGCTCGGATATCAAATACGAGGACGTCTTCCGAAATATTCGCGATCGGGATGAGTACTTCTCTCAGTTCGAGGACGCTGGCGAGGACCAGGTAGTCGGGGAAACGTCCACGATGAACCTCTATTCGGAACGGGCCGCCCGGGAAATACACGATTACGACCCCGGTTCAAAAATAATCATCATGCTGCGCAACCCGGTCGACATGATGCATTCCCTGCACCGGCACTACCTCTACGGCGGCAACGAAACGATTGAGGACTTTGAGGAAGCCCTGTCGGCCGAACCGGAACGCAAACAGGGGAACCGCCTGCCTGAAACCATGCGGTTCAGGGAAGGGTTGTACTATCGAGACGTTGCGAGCTATTACAAGCAAGTTCAAAGTTACTACGACGTTTTTGAACGGGACCAGATTTCTGTCATCGTGTTTGATGACTTCGTGAATCAGACGGACGTGGTCTACCACGAAACGCTCGAATTTCTGGGTGTTTCGACGGACCATGAGCCCGAGTTTGAACGCATTAACCCCAGCAAGCAGGTCCTGAGTCAGACACTCAATCGTTTTGTCCGAAAACCACCGGCTCCCGTTGAATGGATGGTTCAGCTGCTTGATCAATCGCTACCGGCCTGGATGTTCCGGAACCCTGTCAGGAAGCTCTACAGATTGCTGAATACTCGCCAGGATGATCGGGACCCCATGGATCCAGAACTGCGGAAGGAACTCAAAAAGGAATTTAAACCGATGGTCAAGAACCTCGAGTCATTAATTCACCGGGACCTTTCAAACTGGTACGAGTAGTCCTCCATAGGAGTCCAGGGACTATCGTTAATCTTCCGTAACGGCAAAGTTTCAAAAGCGAGAAGTTGAACGTAAACGGTTGTTGATGTCTCAGTACAAAAAGAGCCCCGTAAATGTGGAGATTAAGTCTATAACAAGGTTTCCGTAGATACCCAAACTTTTGAGTTTCGACCTACGACAGTAGTCAAACTCTTCACCCTTCACTCTTCACTGTTCACTTCCGTTTTTCCAGACCTTCGACTGTAGTTGTGACTCCAGACTCTCGACTGTATTCCTACTCTTCAC
>JBDGPI010000226.1:0-8912 GCA_042219765.1 Salsurabacterium abyssinicum (SeqCode) | reverse complement strand
ATGTAGGTTTGCAGGACACTATTCGTAATTTACTCGTCTGAACTCCGACCCTCGCCTGAACCATCGGACGCCTGTTCCCCGGAGTTATTCCCTCCCTCTTCCCCGTCTTTTTGGTACTTCCAGTACTGCTCGTCGTAACAGAGACTTTCCATGTTGTGCATCCGATCGATGTATAAATTGCCGTTCAGGTGATCCACTTCGTGCTGGATAACCCGGGCTTCAAAACCATCGTACGACTGTGTACGCTGTTCTCCATCCGGGGTCCTGAATTCCACGTCAACTTCCACGGAACGGGGAACTTTTCCCCGTAAATCGGGCAACGTTAGACACCCCTCCCAGTCCATTTCGGTTTCGGTTGAACGATCCGTAATCGTGGGATTTACTAAAACTTCCGGTCCCACGTGTTCCTCGATATCCGGGTAACGTGGGTTGGGACGAAGTTCGTACACGAACAATTGAAGGGACTCCTGGGCCTGGGGAGCGGCTAATCCCACACCATCGTGATCGCGCATGGTATCGATCATGTCATCAATAAGACGGTAGAGCTGTTCCGAATCGAACAACTCCTCCGATACGGCGGGAGTCGTTGCTCTTACCCTCGGATGCCCCGCTTTGAGTACTTTCCGAACGGCCATTCTTATCCACTTACTCCTCTACCCAATACCGTGTTCCCAATAACCAAAATACATGACGGATGTGAAATTCCAAAAGACACGTCCCGATCTACTTCCTGCCGAAGAATAAAACGGATAATTCCCGGTTTGAAATGTAACCGAACCCTTCACAAAGGATCAGGAAACAGCCGCGGGTTGTCTTGATTCCCCGGATTTGACCTCGGCACAGACTTCACAATCATCGTTCTGGTAGATCTTGAGCGGACGAAACTTCATGCTCAACGTGTCAAAGGTAAGTAATTGACCCGACAGGGGCTCACCAATATCCAGTAGAACCTTGATGGCTTCGGTGGCCTGAATGGTTCCAACGATCCCCGGGAGCACGCCCAGGGTGCCTGCCTCATCTCATCCAGGGGCCATCTCGTCAGGCGTCGGGTTGGGAAACAAACACTTGTAACAGGGCCCGGATTCGGGAAGGAACGTCGTCACCTGCCCTTCAAAGCGGAAAATCGACCCGTGAACAACGGGGATACCGTGTTCGATGGCTGCCTGGTTCACGGTATAACGGGTTTCAAAATTGTCGGCCCCGTCCACGATGAGGTCGTAGTCCTCCACCAGATCGTCCACGTTGTCTTCCTCGAGACGTACCTGGTGCTTATTAACGGTTACATCCGGATTGAGCGCATTAATGCGTCGCTCGGCTGATTCCACCTTGGGTTCACCAACATCCTCGTCAGTATGAAGAATTTGACGCTGTAGGTTTGATCGTTCCACCACGTCGTCATCGACAATACCAAGTTCACCCACTCCGGCAGCAGCCAGGTAGAACCCCGTAGGAGAGCCAAGTCCCCCGGCTCCAATCATGAGGATCTTGCTGGCCAGCAGTTTTTCCTGACCTTCCTCACCGATTTCGGGGATTTTCGTGTGACGGCTGTAGCGATCGCGCTGGTCGTCACTCATGGTTTCCGGCTTGCTCGTGGGCCGCGAGAGCCGAACGGGTCCCTCCGGCACAATGAAGTACGATATCCCGGTCCTTGTCCGGTATTTCACGTTCGATTTTTACGTCGAGAAATCCCCGCGGGATGAATTTTGCCCCTGGTATGGCCCCCTGTTCAAACTCATCACGTTCCCGAACGTCAATCAAAACCGCGTCCGAATTATTTTCCAGAAACTCCGCCGTTTCTTCCGGCGTCATTTCCTCAATTTCCTGCTTGATTTTTTTTACGCGTTCACGAAATGATGGCGACATGAAACACACCTCTCAAAAAGCTACGTTTTATCTCTACTAAGTATATATAGATTATCATGTTAACTTCCGGTTTTCAACGAAATTATTTGATAATTGCATGTACCGGCCACTGAATATCGGCCACCGAACACCTTTATATATGATACATCATTTCCCCTTCGGACGTTCGTTTTCTCTCAATGACTTCGGCCAGTGGAACATCCAGTACCTCCCGGACTTCATTGGTCTTCTCGTTCCAGAACGAACGCAAGTAATCGGGCCGGTCCCGGCTTTCGTCCACCAGGGCCGTCATCTCTTCAAGGACGTCCAGGATCTCCACCAGAGTAATCTCCTCCGGTTCCTTAGCGAGCACATAACCTCCCTTTTTCCCCCGGGTACTCGTTACAAACCCGCCTTTTTTGAGGGCTAATAACACCTGTTCCAGGTATTTTTTTGGAACATCCTGACGATCGGCAATTTGCTTGATTTTCGTGGGGCCTGATTCCCCGTGCAGGGAAAGATCGATTAGTGCCAGAATACCATACTCGCCCCGAGAGCTAATTTTCATGGAACAAACCTCCCGAAATTTATCTCCGGTTGTTAGGTAGAGATTAGCCGTGTATCGTAGGATGATTCCGGTCAACTTACAAGATTTATTAACGAATGTCTCCTCGTCTCAGGTTGACATTACCGGGGGGTGGCGTTACTCTACCTCCTTTAATAACCTCACCAAAAGGGGAACTGATTATGGCTGAGCGTGAAGCAAACGTGGGATACGTCGACCGTCCCGAAACCCGTTTCATCCTGCACGGATTGTTAAAATCAAGGATTGAATCAAAACTGTACGAATTTCATGGTCGGGCCCTTTCCCATGGAGACCTTGCCGATGAATTGCACGCTGGTCAATTTGACGTCGCTATCATCTCCTCGGCCAAGTATCCCCACTACTCCGAACAATACAATATTTCAACGTCCGGCACTCGGTTTGTTTCCGAATCCGGCCCACTGGTAATCGGACGTCAGGAGTTAGCTCCCGAGGACGTTCATGATAGTTCGGTAGCCGTACCGGAAGAAACCGACGTGTCCACGGGAGTACTTCGGTTGTGGTCGGACGGTTGTAACCTGGAACCGTATCCCCATGACGAAATCATTTCAGTTGTGGAAGACGGTACGGTTCGAGCCGGGGTACTGCGGGACCGATCGTACTTGAACTCAATGCGTACTGATCTACTTTGCGTAATCGATCTTTCCCAATGGTGGAAACGTCAAACCCGACGACGCCTCCCCATTCACATTGGAATTATAAATTCGTCACGTGACGATGACGGTGACCTTTGCGGAATGCTCCGAAGTAGCATCGAACACGCGCTCGAAAATTCCGACGTAGCCCTTCAATATGCGCTCGGCGGAAACAATGACCGAAAAGAATCTACCATAGAAAACGCCATCAACCGGACCGTCACCCGGCAATCACTGGATATGGGAAGTGAAGGACGAGCGTCTTTCCAGGAATTGTACAACCGTCTCTACCAAAATGGCTTCCTTTCCGACCCGGTCAGTCCGGTTTTTGTCCAAACTCCGTAACACCCCTTGAATGGGTTTCTTTAGCTCACTTTTATTCCTGTTGTCGGGGGGGATGTACGCAACTCTTTTCCGTATACAGTACTGGGAAATCGGATCCCGGTTTTTTAAACTCATTACCTACCTGGCCATCACGGGTTGGACGTTGAGTTTCCTCATGCTCGATCCAAGCCAGGCACATCATTGGATCCAGTGGAGTCTTTTACTGCTATTAATTATCCTGGGGCTCGGCCACGTTCTCTGTATCAAGCGAGCCCACCATGACCGGCGCGCCGTGGTGTACTGGATTGGATGGACAGTATTCATCTGGACCATCCTGGCACTGGCCGTATGGCCCCCTGCGGAACAATTTGTACGATACTATACCGGTCCCGAACTGCGGTTTTTCCATTTGCTTTTGTCGGCCGGGATTCTCGGTTCAATTATTAACGCAATGATCTGTGGACACTGGTATCTTGTTAATAAATATCTTTCACTGGAACCAATTCGTTCCATCAGTCAGACCCTGACGGGGGTACTGTTGACCAAAATTGTCCTTGTATCCATATCGCTGGGTTGGATATATGTGAGCCATCCATTCCAGTTTCGTACGTTAACCGCATATTTCCCCCTGTTATTCTGGACCCGGCTTATCGCCGGTTTGGCCTTTGGACTGCTCCTTAACTGGATGAGCTGGAAATGCCTCGATTACGAAAACACACAGGCTTCCACCGGGATCCTCTACGCGGCGATTACCTTCATTATCATGGGTGAGTTTTCCGGTTTTTACCTGACCGTCCACAGCGGGATTGCACTATGAGGATTTTGATTAAACACGGCAACGTACATCCGGTTGAAACACCAACAACGGTGGATGTTTCCGTGACCCCAATCCCTTCGGGATGTGTTATACGATGATTGCGCACATAGCCTGTGAAAAGTGTGATTCACTCGTTGACGTGAAAATTACGGAGAACCCTGATTCCCTATGTCCCCAATGCGGGTATGAAAACCCCCTCGAAATTAACCAGTCCCGTCAACTGTCCACCTGCGTACAATGTGGTGAACAGGATTTTTACCGGCAAACCCGAATTAATCCCACATTTGGCATCGGGATGGTCGCGGGAGCTTTTCTCGCGTTTTTGGCCACGGTGTACTACCTTCCTGGTCAGAGAGGATTCCTTCT
Source organism: Salsurabacterium abyssinicum (SeqCode) (assembly GCA_042219765.1). GTDB lineage: Bacteria > T1Sed10-126 > T1Sed10-126 > T1Sed10-126 > CAZEBV01 > JBDGPI01. Next base: position 4,324 of record JBDGPI010000226.1, on the reverse strand, counting down.
CGGAATGTCGATCCTGTTAGCAGCCGCCGTGGCGGATCGAATCTTACGCATAATCCTCCCGGAAGTCGTTGTCTGTTATCACTGCAAAACAATTTACAGTAATGTTCCCAACTTAACGGATTTCGAGGAACACGATCAGGAGAAGCGCGCCGATATCGAAATGGGCTCCTGACAATGAATATCCTGCTTACGGGTGGTGCCGGATTCCTTGGTAAACACCTGACGCGCAAACTGGTGGAGGAAGGCCAAAGTGTCCGGGTCGTGGACTTAGAGCCTTTCGAGGACGATCGGTTCGATCCGTACGACGTGGAGTTCGTTCAGGGGGACGTGGCCATCCACGCCGCGGCGGCACTTCCCATACAACCCACCAAGATGATACGTCGCACCGACTACCAGGGGGCGTGTCGAACTGTGGAAGCCGCCCATAACCACGACGTTGATCGGTTTATTTACGTGTCGACCACGGCCGTATACGGCATTCCCGACAAACATCCCATTACGGAAGATTTCCCTAAAGACCCGGTCGGTCCATACGGACAGGCCAAGTACGAAGCCGAACAGGAATGCCTGAAATACTCCGATGACATGTTCGTGAGTATCATTCGTCCGAAGACCTTCGTGGGTGAGGAACGGCTGGGAATTATGGAAGTCCTGTTCGACTGGATCCGCCGGGGAAAAAACATCTACATTCTCGGCGACGGCAACAACGCCTACCAACTACTCGACGTAAAAGACCTCTGTGATGCAATATGGACCGCCTGCACCCATCCGGACGCGGACGACGTGTTCAACGTCGGAGCGACGGAATTCAACTCCATCCGGGAGGATATGCAACCCGTGCTGGACGAGGCCGACAACGGCGCCCGACTCGTATCCCTGCCGGCCAAACCTATCCAGTCCGTGTTAGCCGTTCTGGAAGCCCTCAATCTCTCCCCCATCGTAAAATGGCAGTACGCCACGATGGACAAGGAATGTTACGTGGATGTAACCCGGATTCGTGAAACCCTGGGGTGGGAACCCACGAAAACAACCTCGGAAACCATTTTGGACAACTGGAAATGGTACCTCAAACATTACGAACGCCTGCAAAATCAGACCGGGGTTACCCACCGTGTTCCCTGGGACCAGAAAATCCTCAAATGGGTCCGCTACTTCTCTTGAAGCTTCTTTTTATTTACAAACACCTCATTGCAGTTCCAACTGCCCACCATTACCTAGCCTCTAATTTCTCACCGGGGGTTGAACGTTCATTATGAATCTCAAGGAAACCGCCCGTGACACAATGGAGGGCACCACCCTCATCTGGGTGTTGCTGTTTGGCTCCCTGCTGTACGCGGGCCTTATTCTCTGGAGCGGCGCCGGGAAATTTCTACAGCTCATTACCCAGATACGCTGGACCACCCTGGGGATCGTTATTTTGCTCGTCATCCTGGGTTACCTGCTTCGATTCGTACGCTGGCATTACTACCTGGAGGTACTGGGATACGACGTTCCGTTGCTGGCCAATCTACGCATTTACCTGGCCTCGTTTCTAATGGCTATCTCACCGGGAAAAGTCGGTGAAGCCATGAAGTCCTATTTTCTCAAGAAGGAGTTTTCGGTTCCGGCCACTCCCACCGTGGCAGGGTTCTTCTGTGAACGATTTACCGACGTACTGGCCACGGTTTTACTCTCCGGGGCAGGGTTCCTCGTGTATCCACACGGTGGTTGGGTCATCCTGGCGATTGCCCTCGGTCAGGGTGTTGTTCTCATTGTGTTACAGCGTCGTTCCTGGGCGGAATTACTGTTTTTCGGTCCTCTGGAACGATGGACACCTCTCGATCGGTGGATCGAGAAACTACGTGAATTTTACGACATTTCGGGAAAACTGCTTTCCCTCCAGCACATTCTGGTCGGAACGGGATTGGGAATCCTCTCATGGGGTCTTGAAGGGTTATGTCTCTACTTAATCGTGGTTGATTTTGCCGGTGAAGCAATGATCCACCCGGCGGTCGCCGTGTTTATATTCTGCGCCTCGGTACTGTTGGGCGCCGCCTCCATGTTACCCGGAGGAATCGGAGGATCGGAAGCGATCATGATCGCCATGCTCATGTTTTTTGGCGCCCAACGTTCACTGGCCGTCTCTACGACCGTTCTCGTCCGATTTACAACCCTTTGGTTTGGAGTCATCATAGGGGCCATCTGCTGGGGACTAAGCCTGCAGAAAATCCACGTTGAATGACATTCCCCCCTTATGTGTTATATACTTATATTTGAAATTAGTTGGAGTTATCATAGATCCGACCTGAAATTGGAGGAATACCATGCCTGACACGGAAGAAAAAACGGAACAGGACGATACTGCGGAAGACTCGGACGATCGGGAAGAATTCACCCTGGATATGACCATCGGAGAAGCGATGAAACTTCACCCGAAGGCCCAGTTTGTCTTTGCCAGCTACCACTTAGGTGGTTGTTCTCACTGTGCCATCAGTGAGCACGAGACCATCGAACAGGTATGTTACGGTTACGGTATTCCTCCCGAGGATCTGCTGGAATCCCTCAATAGTCTACTGAAAGAAGGGGAGAGCCCCGACCTCGACGACCAGATCGAGTAAGCATTTGGAAGGGAACACGGATTAGCGCGGATGGGATGGATTAATAACTCACGGTAATGTCTGGAAGCTAAATAGGTTGCCATTCACGGGGCTGAATCTACGTTTCCCGGGTTCTCTTTTTAATGGACTGGATTTACTGGATGAACTGGATTTTTGTTCTTTTATTATCTACCAGCTACTCTCCACTACTTACTGCAGTTGTCCGGAACACGGATTTACGCGGATTGGATGAATTTTTAGGTTGATGTCCCTGTGAATGACAGGAGAGATGTTCATTCACGGGCCTGGAACGCCGTTTCCCGAGCTCTCTTTTCTGGCCACAAAAAGGCATATAATACACAAAAAATCGTGAAAAAACACGAGTAGTGCTTGTTCTGCTCTCACCGAACAGTGAACACCGATTACCGAATACCCGTAACGGACTAGATTTACTGGTCGAGCGGGATCATTTTCAGCTATTAACTCATTAGCTGTTAGCTATTGGCTAAACGCTTATACCCACAAAAACTATAAACCACAAAAAAACACGGATTACGCGGATAGGCCGGCTTTTCTTTCGCTACCTACGACTTACTCCATTTCTCAGGGACGCGGGTTTTTGAAAATTTGATGGGTTACATGCGATTTTGCGGGGTTGAGATTGAGGGAGCGTGGAGCATGGTGTCAGGGGTAGTGATGTTTTGTGTATCGTGTTGAACTAATAGCCAACATCCAATGACTATTAGATTAAAAGCTGAACGCTGAGTGCTGACGGCTAACAACCTATTCCCCATTCTGTTCCCGAAGCATCGATTGAAGGAAGTCTTCCCCGGCCGCTTCCTCAGTCGTGCTTGTAGCTTCTTTTAAATCCACGGCCTTCTGAAAAATCGTAGTCATCGCGTCAAACAGTACGTCGTCATCCTGTTGGACGGGAACCGTAACCAGTCCGTCGTCCGCTGACTTGTGGGCCATGTCCACCAGAGCCGGAAACGGATCCGACATCTCCGGACTATCGAACAGGTGGTTTTGAAAATACCCCACCATGGTTTGCGGATCCTCTTCGATAATCTCGAAGAAATGATCACGGTCGTCAAACTCAACTTGAAGCCGGGAATCACCGTCGTAAACTTCCAGGATGAATTTATCGTCCAGTACCTCGTCATCGGTTAAATTCATCAGGGACAGCCGGCTCACACCGGCAGCAACGGAATTAGACACAACAACCACCTCATTTTACGAACAACGTTCGTTTGGAAAACCAAGTGCGTTATAATTATATGTTAGATTGTCTCCAGGAAGAATGATACTGATCGATTTGTTTCCTCAATTATCCTGCTTGACCCATAGGAGTGACCAACATGGACTTCGATAAATTCGACGAATACGTGAAATCGGACGAGAACAATCGTGAAATAGAAGATCCCACAGCAGTCGGTACACACGATAACGAAGGTTGTGGAGATCATTATCAAATTTTTCTCGACATCGACGATGAGGGCACCATTCGGGACAGTGCCTACCAGACCAACGGTTGTCCCTTTGGAAAAGCCACCTGTGAAATCACGACCGAAGTTACCAAAGGATTATCCCTCGAAGACGCCGAACAGCTCACCACCGACGACATCGAGGCCAAAATCGACGGGTATCCCCCGCGCAGACGCACGTACCCACAACAGGTACTGACCACACTTCGCAAAGCCCTCAACGACTACGACGATTCACTGGCCGTACCCGTGGACGATCCGATC
>JBDGPI010000225.1:0-2405 GCA_042219765.1 Salsurabacterium abyssinicum (SeqCode) | reverse complement strand
TCCCCGGGAAACACTCCACTTTGCCTCCGAGGAATCCGAGGAGGAAGTCGAACAGCGCGTCCGTCGCCTGTGTGACAGGGGCTTTATCGTTGACGGGGATGATGACCTAACTTTTGAAAACCGTTCTATACGTACCACCTGCCGGGATATGATTCTACCGCGGGAACGAAAGGAATTCGCCAACCGAGTCCTGGATCGTTTGGGCAAGCGACGACGTTCTACCCGGTTTCGTCCGATTCTCCCCGACCTTCTTCGGGATGCCGAACGAACCAGCGAATTACGCCGCTTACAGTCCATACAGGCCTACCAGCATCTGCGAGCGTTCCGTGAACGGGAAGCAAAACAGCTTCTGGAAAAAGCAGGTTCCGAACCATGGGCCGATACGTCCGAAGGCCGTCGGGCCCGGGCTTCTTACTTGAACGCCCGCGCCCGACTCGCCGAAACCAATAACAATTTTGAGGAGGGCTTACGCCTCCATCAGCAGGCCGTGGAAATCTTGCGTGACCTGGATGACCCCGATGACCTTGCCCACGGACTGATCCTGGTATCCCGCATGGCGATTAAATGCAAAGAATGGGAGGTGGCTTCCGAGGCCACGGAAGAATCCCTCGAGATTTCCCGGCAACTGGAGGATTCTAATGCCGTCGCTAAGTCAACATACATGATGGGCTGGCTCTCCGAGGTGCAGGACGATTGGGAAAGCGCCCTCGAATGGTACAAGAAAACCCTGTCACACGAAGGGCGAGAAGAGGGCATGGGTCGAGCCTATTCGGTGTCGGGAATTGCTCGTGCCTACGAGAACCTGGACCGGGAAGCGGAAGCCCTTCCCTACCACGAGGAATCCATCGAGGTGATGTCCCACGACGAGTGGATGCAGCGAAATCCCCACGTATATGCTCTGAATTTGGAGTCGTACGGCTGGCTCGAGTGGAAATTGAACGGTACCGCCAGGGGTGTCGATTACATGACAAAAAGTCTGGAGGTGGCCCTGCAAACCGGCGATCATCCCGTGGTTGTATCCCTGCTGAATCGGCTGGTTCACGTGGCCAACAAAGCCGGTGCTTCATCGCTGGCGGGATTTTTTATCACACACCGTGAACAGTACTTAAAAGATCACCCGGAACTCGAGGATTTTTCACCCCCGAACGACTATTTTGAACTGGATTCAAATGAACAGGAGACCGACCTCACCGAGGACATTCGTGAAAAACTGAATCAGGCCCAACGGATTACCCGGGACAATGTGTAACCATTCCACTTCGTTGGGGTTGTTGAAATCCCTGGCTTATAGAATATTAAATCCGTTAATCGATGAACTCATTCTCAGCCGACATCCTGTCGGCTTCCGAGGGCTGTGCCGTCTCTATGGCCCTCACGGCCCCGACGGCACAGAAAACCGTTCATCGAAAAAACGGATTCAATTTCAGCATACAATGGAATTATCGAAGGATTTCAATAGAGCCACTTCGTTCAAAACTCCGGTGGTCTTAGGAAATTCCAAACAGGTATAGCCGATTTAGTGAAAAATGAACCGCTCGGACGTAAAAATTGGAACTTGGGTAGTCACTCAGTCAGACCTGGGTAATACGCCGTTACGGGAACAACGAGTAGCCGTTAATAGTACTCCGGTTTTGGCCCCTGTTCCCGGTCTCCTTCCAGCGTTTGTTTAACGAAGTTTTGTACCGAGTAAAACTGGACCGTTTCAAAAACAACGATATTCAACCGATCCAGCCGTAGTGAATCCCCGGCGAGCTGTTGGATCGCATCGATTAACGTTGTGGATGCCACTTTCAGTGAATAGTCCAGGTCACCCGTTCCAAGTGGCGCCAGTGACAGTGAGCGAACGTCCTCCCGGTCGGATGCTTCCTCCAGGATTCGTAAATAACACTCCAATAAAAACTCCTCGAGGTCGTTAACCTCCGAGGTATTCGGTAAACTACATAATATGATTTGATCGGATGGTAATTCGTGACCACCGGCAACGAGTATATCTCCGGGGGATTCGACCTCGTTATCACCGACTTCCTTTTGGAGTTCGTCCCCCGCTGCTCCGAAGATCGCCCCGGACGCCGGTCCGTTCGGTAAAAAGTCCATCCCCACACCGAGGCTAATCATATCCATCGGTTCCTCGGCTAAATTCCCCCGGATCATAGCTACCGTACAGTCTCCAACGGTCCAATCCGTCATGGTAATCCCTCCTTTCAGGGTGAAATATTACTGTAACAAACCTTGCCTCAGTGATCAGTTCCTGCGAACTATAAGACGGTTAATCCAAGTATCACACTCATTTTGTAAAAAATCTCAAAATTGTTTTTGTGCGCACAGAACACAGTTAACTATTGGTTTGAGGGGGTTAAATTGATAGTATTATTGGCGAATTATTGTTGATCGAAATCGGCCGATGG
>JBDGPI010000224.1:0-11770 GCA_042219765.1 Salsurabacterium abyssinicum (SeqCode) | reverse complement strand
TGCACTGGGTCGGTCACAGCATGGGAGGCATGCTCTATTACGCAGTGGCCGGAGCCGTGGGTTACAGCGACAAAATTGACCGGGCCGTTTCAGCGGGAGGGCCCTTCCACGGGAAGCGCTCCGGCGGGCCATCCCGGGAAAACGTGAACTATCCCCTTGGTGCCGACAGCGGGGGTTATGCGACGGTTTTTGTACCCGGCCTTGAACTTCTGCGACGGCTGCGTCTTCCCTACCCGGTCATGTCCCGATTGGGCGCCCTATTCTATCCGGTCCTGAAGAAACTCGTTCCGCGTCAGATTCTGCAGATCATGATTAACCCCGACAACATCTCATGGAATCATATTCTCAAGGCCGCCGTTCGAGCCCCTGAACGGCTCGAAGCAAGTGTCCTCGAACAGTTCCTGGACTGGGGACTTAACCGGTACTGGGTCGATGATTCCGGTGAGTACGACTACCGGGAGGGAGTCTCCGACATCGATGTCCCGACCCTCTTAATCGCCGGAAGCGCCGACAACATGGTTCCCGTACACAACCAGGAATCAGGACTTGAACAACTTGGCACCTCGGAGAAGGAATTGCTGGTCGTTGGGAAGGAGCAGGGCTACGCGGCGGATTACTCCCACGCCGACATGCTCTACGGTCCGGAGGCCCCCGACGAAATATTCCCCCTCATTTCCGACTGGCTCAAAGATGAGTTGAGGTCCGCTTAGAAACGCTACTTCGAACGATTTCGGATAGTCTGGCGCAGTTCATCTAAGTTGATGGTTCCGGTCTCCGTTCGTGGTAACTCATCCAGTGGATAAACTTCCTTGGGAACTTTGTGCGGTGGAAGCTCATCCTCCAGTTTCCCCTTTACCAGGGATGAATCTAATGAACCGGAGTCAGAAGGGACTATACAGGCAACGACCTTTTGACCCCAGCGATCACTCTCGATGCCGAGTACAGAAGCTTTCGAAACATACTCCAAGGATTCAATCGCCGTTTCGACATTCGCGGGGTGAATGTTTTCACCACCGCTGATTATCAGCCGATCCTTGCGTCCCACGACCCATAGTCGATTTTGTTCGTCCATGTATCCAATATCGCCGGTTCGGTAACCAACAGTTGAGAATCCATCATCCTCCGATGAAGCTGACCAGTATCCTTCGGCGACCATGGGCCCATCTACGACAATTTCTCCCGTTTCTCCTGCTTTTGCAGAGTCGCCGCTACCTGCATCTATTCTCACGGTGATACCGTCCAAGGGTTGGCCAACGGTACCAGGGTGTTCTTGAAGCAATGACGGTGAGGCAGTAGCCACCTGTGAAGCCGTTTCAGTCATTCCATAGGTGGTTCTGACCGGTAGTCCACGGTCCAGCGCCTCATCGACCAGTGTTTCCTCCGCCGGGGCCCCGCCCAGCAGAATGAACCGAAGACGGGTTTGATCACCCTGCAATCCACGATCCAATAGATCTCTCAGCATCGTCGGTACCAGTGAAATGGCAGTTGCGTTTGTTTCAGTTAACGAGAGAAGAATACTTTCTGGATCGCTATTGATGGGGGCAACAGCCGTCCCGTTTACCAAGGACCGAACGTACGGCGCGATGCCACCGACATGATTGGTTGGAAGCGGAGAAACCCAGACGTCGTCGTCCCGAACGCCCAGCCGACGCCGTGACGCTCGTGCACTGGCTATCATATTTTCCCACGTCAACTCGACAAGCTTGGGATCCCCGGTGGTACCGGAGGTTTTAATCAAAAGCCTGTGTTCCCGGGAATTATCCGCCGGTAAAGTACCAGGATCTTCTACCGTTACAAGATCGTCGGGAGCGACTGTTTCTACCGGTAAGTTACGATTCATCTCCAGCGAAGTACCATTGATCAGGTAATCGACGGAATACTCCCGCAACAGCCGATCCAATTCATTCTCGGGTAAACCCGGGCTAACAGGCAATATTGATAAACCATGAATCACGCCAGCAAAGTAAATTATTCCAAAATCAACCGAAGGCCTAATCCGGCAGGCCACTATAGATCCCTGATCGAGGCCATATCGGTGAAGTCGATTTGCGGTTGCATGAACCCGCCGGTACAATTCGTCGTAGAGAATGTGATTATTCAAACCATAATTCACGACTGCAGTTGACCTTTTGTTGGATTCAATGAGATCGGTAGGTTTTTTCATTACGCCCGTCGACGCAGACCCTGCGGTAAGGAGTTACCGGTATTTGAGGGAGTGTAGAGTTTCCCATCTTTAATGCTGTTTGATTCCCAATCGCAATCTCCTCTGATAAATTTGCCGGTGGCTAAACCACAGGCCCCCAGATCGTCACTGAAACCAAGAGACAGCTGGATGGTTCCGGCACGACCGATGGCGCCCTCGAGTAATGTCGTAATAACAGGCTTGAGGTCATATTCCACGCATTCTCGTATTGTTTCCGCCGCCCGGTCCAATCCACCCATCGCCATCGGTTTTATAACAATGGCATCGGCGGCCCCTCTATTTTGAATCTCCTTCAGGGAGTACTCGAGCAAACTTTCGTCCAGAGCCACCGGTATGCCCTCTTCCCGTAGCTTCCGGTGTAAATCCAGCCGACTTCGATCAAATGGCTGTTCAACGTAATCAAGCGGAATGCCTTCGAGTACTTTCACGACAGTCTCGATATGCTTCTGGTCAAGTGTCTCGTTGTAATCAATTCGTAACCCGTTTAGCTCCGATTCCCAGTCCGGGCGAATACTTAATTCGTCGATGATCTCCATCTCCCCAGGGGTACTTTTGATTTTCACGGTATCGTAGCCGGACTGAACGCTATCGGCCAATTTTCCCACAGTCGGATTATCAACGAGCAGGTCATTAACACTAATGGAATCCCGCCGGGACTCATCATTGCCAAAAAAGCTACAGAGGGAACAGTTGTTGCGCTTTGCCCGATGATCTACGATCGCCTGGTGCAGTCCGTAACGGGTGGCAGTTTCACCCCAGAGGTTTTCCAGGACTTCCTCGAGCCTAGGTCCCTCAATTGGTGATTTTTCACTTAACTCCATTAACTTTTCCCGAACCGTGGTTTTGTTTTCGGTCCAACCTTCGAGAGGGGCCGATTCGCCGTAACCGATATTGTTCTGACTGGAAAGTTTAATGATGAATGAGGATCGATTTTTAAATGATTCATTGCCGTCTAACGGTTCAATATAGTGAATGGATCGTTCATCCACTGATAGATCGTACTTCATGAAAACAAAATCCCCGCTCCCAGGAGAAGACTGTGAATTAAAAGCAAGCGTCCGGTACGGACTAACTGATGGTTCATTCGACTGGGAGCCGAGGTCCTCAAAAGCTCCGTGATGATACTGATAGCGAGGGGCAGACTGAACAACGGTAGAAGAACCCAGACACTAAAATCATACAGATAAAGGGTAACCGGAACCAAATAGGAAAGAAAAAGCAGAAATACAAACTCCACGATTGATCCCATTCGCCCGAGTAAGACGGCAAGAGTGACTTTGCCGGCCTCGGCGTCCCCCTCCCGATCCCGGAGGTTGTTGATGACGAGAATTGCCGTACTCAGACTACCGGGTACCACGGCAAGACTAACACTGCTGACGGTTATTGCTCCCGGTGGAACGGACAGAGGAAAGAGTAAATTGAGGCTGGCACAGTATTGAACGTAGTACGTTCCGGCCGTTGCTACGATGCCGAAGAACAAGAAAACGCTCAGGTCCCCGAGGGCGTAAGACCCGTAAGGGTATGGACCACCGGAGTAGCCCACGGCGGCTAAAAGAGAAAGCACCCCCGCTATGATAAGTGGCAGTCCCCCAAAAATGGCCAGATAGGCTCCCGGAATGACGGAAAGGAACAACACGATCCATACAGCCAACTTGACTCTGTGCGGTTGAATGCGACCCGAAGCGCAGGCACGTTCGAAACCCTGGTTCGAGTCATCAACGCCGGAGCGAAAATCATAGTAATCGTTCGCCAGATTGACCGCCACCTGAAGGAGCATGGCAACAAGAAACGCTGCTGCGGCGGTTTGGCTGTGAAAAACACCCTCGTGGACGGCCAGGGAAACTCCCACGAAGACAGGAGCCACCGAGGCCGGAAGTGTATGGGGACGGACTGCTATTGACCAGTCCTGAAGCCGGCCACGAATCCGTCCTGATAAACTCATTGTTAATTCAAACGATCGTCAGTACCGCCAGGGAACGTCGTCGAAATCCGGCGGTCGATCTTCCAGAAACGCCTTGCGACCTTCCTTGGCTTCGTCGGTCTGATACAGAAGCCTCGTGGCTTCGCCGGCAAATGTCTGTTGACCAACCATTCCGTCGGTGTCCATGTTGAACGCATACTTGAGCATACGCATAGCAGTGGGACTTTTTTTATTTATTGTACTGGCCCACTCAAGGGCAACCTCCTCGAGTTCGCCGTGTGGCACGGTGTCGTTAACCATGCCCATTTCCAACGCGTCCTGCGCTGAGTAGGTTTTCCCCAAAAAGAAAATCTCACGGGCCTTTTTCTGGCCGACTTGATGGGCCAGGTAGGCAGAGCCGAATCCCCCGTCGAAGGAGGCAACGTCAGGATCAGTCTGTTTAAATTTTGCGTGTTCCTCACTTGCCAGGGTCAGATCACAGACAACGTGGAGACTGTGGCCCCCGCCAACAGCCCAACCGGGTACTACGGCAATAACAGGTTTAGGGACAACCCTTATTTTTCGTTGAACTTCGAGGATATGGAGCCGGCCAAGATCGGATTCCTCCGAGGATTCCTCGCCCTGATACTGGTAACCATCCTCCCCCCGAATAGACTGATCCCCTCCGGAGGAAAAAGCCCACTTTCCGTGCTTCTCCGACGGTCCGTTACCAGTCAAAATAATGCAACCGATCTCGGGTCGCTGATGAGCGTCATCGAGGGCACGGTACAATTCATCCACTGTTTCAGGACCGAACGCGTTCAGAACCTCGGGTCGATCAAAAGCTATACGAACGGTATCACCCTGATCCGAACGATGATAGGTAATTTCATCGAAATCGAAGTCATCGATAGTTTTCCAGCGCGATTCGTCAAATAAATCGGATACCATTCTACTGTCCTCCAGACTCCGGAATGATGTCTGTCAATGCATCCTGTATGCGCCGATCCAGATCCTCCCGAAATCGCTGACTGCGTTCGGCGTCCGTACGGCACTCGACCACTGTCAGCCCGCCATGCTCCCGTGCACCGTCGTAGGCCTCGAGAACTCCGTCCGCAGTTTCGCACTGACGGTAAGTCGCATCGAACTGGTTGGCGACCGACTCGAAACTCATCTCGTGCTCCGTCTTGAGGAATTCTCTAAAGGGAGGATCAAAGTCCTCAATGGGTAATCGATGAAAGATTCCCCCGCCCTGGTTATTGATGACAACCAGGCATGCCGAAATCCCGATCCGACTGAACGCCGCCAGCCCGGTCAGGTCATGGTAGAAACTGACGTCACCCAGCACACCTACTACCATACTCTCGTGGTTGTGACCGAGACCCGCCGCAGTTGAAATCAAACCATCAATACCACTGAGTCCCCTGTTCCCACCCAGAGTGTAGGAACCGTCACGCAGACCGGAGTAATCGACGAGATCACGAATTGGTGTGCTGTTACCCACAAAAAGGATGTCCTCCGGATACAGCCCGTTGAACAATGACCTAATAATCTCTATTTCAAGCGTCTGGGGTCCGCCGGCCATCGCCTCGTTAATTGCGTTTAGGGTCACCGTCTCAGGCTGTCGTAGCGTGCTTTGGTAGTCACTATAGTCCAATGAGTTTACATCGATTTCATCGAGGAGTCGTTCAGCAAGTAATTTTATACTGCCCTTAAACCGGAAAACGGGAGCAAATGAACGGTCCGGCCAGGGATGTGTCTCGCTTATTAAAATCTGTACGGCATCCGTGGACTCAAAAAATTCCATGAGCCCATGAGATGCATTAGGGGGTGAACCAAACCTCAGAACAAGGTCGGGATCCAGTCGCTCACTTCTCGATAGACTACTTAGATAATGCTCGTAAGCCACGTAGGGACTCTCCCCCTCACCCTTATTTCGTTCACCGGAAAGGGGATCGGCCAGCATCGGCAGGGAGGACATTTGACAAAAACGCCGGAGAGGTTTGTAGGCCAGCTGTCGGTACACGGAAAGAGGTCCGAAATAAACCATGGGACGGTTAGACGTCTCTAAGTGATTTACAATTGTCCTGACTGCCGACCGGGACGGATGCCTGGAGGACGGTTCAAGGTGCACAAAAGGTCCATCATCTCGACCGTCCGAGGCAAGCGGGTATTGCTCCATAAAGTCTCTAATGGTTTCGGATTGTTGCTGACCGGGCTCGAGCGGCTTACGAAAGGGAATATTTAGGTGAACCGGTCCCGGATTATTCCCGCCGGTGTCGGCAACAGCCTGGTTGATTATCAGTCGTAAGTGTTTCACGGTCTCAGGATCGAGTTCGGCCATACCAATCCGATGGAAGGACCGAACAGCCGATCCGTAGAGTTCATTCTGGTCCGTTGTCTGGTTGGCACCGGTCTTCTCGAGTTCCTTCGGGCGATCCGCGGTCAGAACCAGGAGGGGTAAGCGAGACTCGTGGGCTTCAAGAACAGCGGGATGAAATTCGGCTGTGGCAGTTCCCGACGTGGAACAAATAACCGGTGGTTGACCGGTACGGGAACTTTCACCGACGGCAAAGAAGGACATCGCTCGTTCGTCAAAGTGACTCAGGGTGGTTAATCCCGGGTGGTCACAGAAGGCCACCGTCAGCGGTGAGTTTCTGCTACCGGGTGCAATGAGTACGTTACCGACACCTGCGCGAGCTAATTCCTCGGCAACAACGCCGGCCCAGAAGGCATTGAGAGACGTATCCTTACGACGGGAGCGTTCCATTATCGAAAATTATTCATTCCCAAGTAGCTGAGAATGGATACTGTCAAATTTTAATTCAAGCTCTTCAAGCTCACGCTGGGGCGAACTTTCGGAAATTACCCCAGCACCGGCAAAAGTGTGGGCAATATTTCCTTTGACGAGGGCCGACCGGATTGCCACCGAGAACTCCCCGTTACCATTCTGATCGAACCATCCAACCGGTGCGGCGTAGAACCCTCGATCGAAGGACTCCGTAGCCTTGAGTTTTTCCTGGACCAGTCCGGTTGGGTGTCCACAAACTGCGGGAGTGGGGTGAATTCTCTCGACCAATTCAAGGACGTGACAATCTGACTTCAACCGTGATTTGAGCGCCGTAACGAGGTGCTGTACTTTCGTGTAAGACTTGACTGCCTGGGGCACTGTCTCGAGAGTGCTTGAAAAGGGAGCGAGTTTATTCCGTAAGTATTTCGTTGAGTCCTTTCGACTGTTCGAAAGTTCGTTTGCCAGGTCCTGTCGGTCCCGCTCGGATTCGCCCGAACCGATAGTACCGGCAATTGAGACACTTTCCAGCGAACGCCCCCTGAGAGTCAGAAGCTGTTCCGGTGAGGCACCGGCAAAAACGCCACTATGATTCATCTGAAATAGAAACCGGTAGGTTTTGTGGTTTCCGAGGGTGAAATTTTGATGCAATTCAGACAGCGTCAATGGTCGTTCGAGCGACAGGGTACGGTGCTGGGCCGGAACAATTTTATCAATGTCGCCGCTGGAACAGTCCCGCCGAAACTCGTTTACCCGCTGTTTCCATTGCTGGTTGTCCGGGTCGAGTTCCACTGAGCATATCGAATTTTTGGAGAGGCTCTTGGTGCTGTTGGACTGAAAGCGATCCAGACGATCTCGATGGTAATCGGCCGAAACTGTTTCATCCGGTTCGACGAGCCGATTCTGAGTCAGCCAGGTACCGTCCTTCGTTTTCAAAACCTGATACTTCGGCACCCAGAAGTAGGCGGAGACACCCAGGTTCCACGGTGATCCGACCTCGGGTCCATTGTAGAATGAAAACCCACCATTGAACCTTGGCCGTACATCATTGGGCGGATTACCAGTTACTGAATCGAGGGTTAACTCAAAAGTCAGGCAGTTTATTTGCTTGAGGATTTGACCGAATCGTCCGATGCCGGTGGCTTTAACCGGTAGAAGACAACCAAGGGACAGAAACCGATTGGTGCTTTGGGGAGGTTTCCAGAGAAACCGGTGCGAGGTCGGAAAATCAATCAAGCTTTCCGGCGTGGATTGCCGGAGTTTCGTGACGTAACTTGATACTTTGGCCCCATGCTCGAGATTGCGCGTGAAACCCACGATTAACACCACATTTGAAGCGAAATGAATTCGCTCGACGGTGGGGCCGCATGGTAGTACTCTCTTTTCAGTACGTTATAATAACAAACAATTCTGAATTTTTATCCTGAAGTCGGCCCCATGATTTTTCGATGCCCGACGTCGTGTCCAAGGACCCCGACCGTATACGGGAAATGTTCGATAACGTCGCCGACCGCTACGATCAATTAAACCGGCTCCTCTCTCTCGGCCTTGATCGTTCCTGGCGTGATCGGATGATTCGTAACGTTCAAGGGAAATCACTACTCGACGTTGCCTGCGGTAGCGGCGACGTCCTCCAGCAGGCCGCAACGAATTTTTCCTCAATTTACGGGCTGGACTTCAGCCAGCGCATGCTTCAGCATGCTCAAGACAAAGTTTCCGGTGACAGAGCCTTACTCTGCAGTGGCGACGCACTGGACCTACCGTTCAAACCGTCGACGTTCGATGCTGTTACCTGCGCCTTTGGTGTCAGGAACTTTGCCGACAGGCAAGCCGCCTTCCGGGAGGTCAACCGAGTTCTGACCCCGAATTCCAATTTCGTAATTCTCGAGTTCTTTCCTCCCCCGGATTCTCTTCTAACTGCTCCGCTGCGATGGTACATGGGGACGGTTTTACCCTTCCTGGGGAAGTTAATTAGTCAGTCCGACGATGCCTACGAGTATCTCAACAGGAGCATCAAAACCTTTGTTGACGCCCAGACCCTAACCGAGGAATTAAGCTCCAGCGGCTTCAAAAATTGCACTGTCGAGTCAGTCTTCCTTGGCCTGGTAAAGTTAATAATTGCCAGGAAAGGCGGTCACTGAACCATGATAGAGTCTCTTCGATCGAGTTTGACGGGTTTCACTAATGACGCTGAATCCCTCGGTATGAAAACCTTGCGCGACAGGTTTGACGACGTTGATTCGGCTCTTGATGATGTCGAATCAGTCCTTGGTTCTCTCGAGAGCTGGGAAGCACCACTTGCTGCCGGCGTAGCAACCCACCTCGTTACTGCCGGTGGCAAACGCCTCCGTCCGGCACTGATGTTCCTATGCTACGGAGCCGCCGGAGGCACCGATCTTTCGGTGGCACGGCCCTACGCCGTTGGATGTGAACTCATCCATACTGCAACCCTTCTGCACGATGATGTCATTGATGACGGAACGGAGCGTCGGGGTAAACCGACCGCCAACAAGTCCTACGGGGATCTCAATGCGGTATTAAGTGGTGATTACCTGGTAGCTCACGTAATCAACGAGCTTCTCGAACTGAACCGAGTCAAACCTGTCAAAAAACTCTCAAGGGTTATGACCCACCTTGTCCAGGGTGAACTTCTCCAGGACGAATACAGTCAGAGCTTTGAGACTGAGACCGACCAGTACCTTCAGATTGCTCGACTCAAAACATCGTCGCTTTTCTCCTACGCGGCCTGGACCGGCGGTTATCTGGTTGACGGTGACGGTGACCTGGCCGCACAGCTCTCGAACTACGCCGAAAACCTTGGTATTGCTTTTCAGATGGTGGACGATGTGCTCGATTTTGAATACGAACAAACTGGGAAAACTCCTTTCGCTGACATTCAGTCCGGTACGACTAACCTCTGTCTGATACTGGGAATGCAACGATCCGATGAACTCAAGGAGAAACTCCAACTAATCCGTGATTCAAACTCGGTTTCCCCCGATAAACACGACGATATTATCAATATTCTTCGGAAAACCTCCTCTCTCGAAAACGCCAGGAGCATGGCAAAGGACTACTCCTCCCGTGCCCGAGCCTGCATAGAAGGAGCTCCGGACAACGCCTACGTCTCGGCACTCGATAAGTTAGCTGATTACGTTTACGGGCGGTTAAATTAATGGCCACGAACACTGAAAAATTTCGGCGGTTCTGCCAGGGGGAACGGGTAATTATCCGTAACAGCAGTGGAAAAGTCCTGAAGCGAACAACCGTCTTCGCCCGGGACCCAAATTTTCTGCACATTCTCGTGCCATCGGATGATTCACTCGTCAATTCCCTCAAGTATTCCAAAACTGTAACTATCCATTCAACGAGAACACTCCTCGACGTAGAAGGACAGCTTTCCCTGATCGATCACGAGTTAAATAGTTACGTTGATATCGATGACGACACTGGGTCGGATCAGTACCGTCTTTTACAGTTCAGACCGGGGTCCTCCTTCGATCTCACCAATAAGTCCCCAACACCAAGTCATTCACTGATCGACTCTATCTCGGAATGGAGTGAGCTCCTGCATCTGAATAGTCTTTCCGCTACTATCATTCCGATTGCCCTTGGAGTGGTCTACGCCGGCTGGATGAACTGGCCAGTATCGTCACTTGCGGCCATCCTGGCTTTGTTCGGGGGGGTATGCCTTCACGTTGCCTCGAACATACACAACGAATTATCGGACTACCACGAGGCTATCTCCCGCAACGGTTCGGCCGAACAGAACCTCGTTAATCAAAAATCAATCGATCCCGTTTACCTCTGGTCAACGTCAATCAGTCTTTACGCTCTTTCCTGCCTTGCGGGGCTACCACTGCTCTACTGGCGGGGAAGCGAGTTACTGACGATCGGCACGATTGCCTTTCTTATAGCCAGCTACTACTGTTTATTTCAGCATCAGTCCAAAAACCGGGTCGTTATCAGGGACCTTTCCATGTTCATTCTTACCGGACCGCTCATGTCGGTTGCGGCTTCGGTAGCCGCCAGCGGCCACTACGACTGGACCCTGGTGGCAGTGTCATTACCCGTTGGCGTTTTTGTTGCTCTGTATCTGCACGAACAGGAAATTTACAATATCCCCTTTGATCGTCGAGCCGGAGCTACCACGTTGGCCATGGTTCTTGGCTTTCAGTGGTCCAAAATCTATCACCTGTTTTTACTTTTCTCGGGGTACGCCTTCATCACAATAATGAGTTTGCTTGGCGTCATACCGCAGTGGACACTGCTAAGTTACCTCTCCTTACCCCTGGCAATCCGTCAGCTGAGGCTACTTCAGAGCATTGATAGCCCCCTGAGTCCTGACATGCAACGACTCCGCTACTCAACGAGAATTCTCCAGGGATTGTTCGGGTTTTTCTACCTTGCGGGGTTTCTAACTGAAATATACCTATGGTAGTGAAATTACTTTTCGGTATTTCCTGCAATCCTGGTAATTTGACGGAATTGTGTTGAGCCAATGTGTTCGACTTTCAGATTGTATGGAAACCCCGAGTAAAGAAGGCTGATTTTCAAGTGAGGCAACCGAGTGAAACCATCACAAAATTCTAAAATTAGTAAGATTCAGATCCCGAAACTCTACTGATTTTCGTATTAAATCCGGAGAGTCTCCCGTATGACCCGAGAAACCTCGGCAAATAATACCTACCGTCCTTGGATGGCCGGTCGGCATTCGTTTTAACTGCCGGATCCAGCCTCGAGTACCAAAATGGCGAGCATCAATTTCAAAACTTTCAATGAATTGGCCTTCAAAACGTCGGAAAATTTCAGAAAGGCATTATTGGAAGTTTGTAAAATTGACAGGGGTTATTGACGATAGAGATTACAGGCTGGATTA
>JBDGPI010000223.1:6846-7711 GCA_042219765.1 Salsurabacterium abyssinicum (SeqCode) | reverse complement strand
ACGTTAGGCAACGGGTCTCAGGCGGAACCGTTCCGGACGATCAGCCACGCGATGATCCAGGTCACCGCCGGGGATACGGTGAAGGTGGACGCGGGATCCTACGGGGAGACCGTCGCGATCGACACCAACAGCCTGGCGCTTGTGGGAGCCGACTCCAGTGCCACGGTCTTAGACTTTGGAGATAGTACGGGGGGAACCGCAGCACTTGGCTTATTCGCCGATACTCAGGTAAATCTAGTCGTGCAAAATTTACGAATTACCAACAGTTTAAATGGAATCGCATGGAAAAATGTGGATCAGTCCGTTGTGGAGGACGTAACGGTACGTGCAAATGGAAACCGGGGTATCAGTACAAAGCAGGGCTCGGATACCAATATTTTTAACGGAGTCCATGCGCTATCTAACGATGTTTATGGCATTGAAATCGTTCAGAGTGACAGTGTCACCGTTCAAAATAGTCTTTCCAAAAATAATTTATGGAAGGGTTATGAACTTGACACTTTAAATAACAGCACATTCACCAATAACCAGTCTATAAGTAATGGTGGAGGATCGTTACAGCGGGGATTTGAATTAAGTAACGTAAATTATTCCAGTTTTACGAATAACGTATCGAATAATAACTCCAAACAGGGGTTTCGTATCGTCAATTCTTCTAACAATAACTTCAAAAACAACCTCATATCGTCCAATGGGGCCGATGGTATCAGTCTATCGGATACGTCGCTGAGGAATCGATTTATTCGTAATACCGTGCGAAACAACAGTGGTGAAGGTATTAACTTGACTCGAACCGCCTCGTTCCACGAAGCCCCCGATACCAACACCTTTCGGCAAAACCGATTTGCAGGAAATACCAGTTGGG
>JBDGPI010000223.1:6235-6836 GCA_042219765.1 Salsurabacterium abyssinicum (SeqCode) | reverse complement strand
GGTTATTGATTTTAATGTCAACTCAGCCAACGATTTTCACCAGAACAACTTCAAGACCTCCTCGACAAATCCCGATTCGTTTATTGAAACGAGTCTAAGTGGAGAAACCGCATCTCTTACCCGTAACTACTGGAACACGACCGATCAGAATCGACTCCAAAATGGATTAACGGCCTCGGGAGTTGACTCTACCACCGTAGTTCCGTATCGACTGGGGAAAGTCGACACGGGTGTCGGGGCGGACACCATCGGTCCCGCCTCGCCTGGTAAGGATACCGCCATCGCCTACGCGGATTCCGTCGTTGTACGCTGGGGTGAAGTCACACAGGACGAGGACGGGTCGGGACTGGACTTCTCGGCCTACCGGGTCTACCGCACGAAATCCGATACGTTAACCGACTGGAAACAAAACGCCACGGTCATCGCCACCATCAACAACTCCACCGATACCGACTACGTGGACTCGGGTTTACAGGGCGGGGACACCTATCACTACCGCGTTACCGCGGTCGACGCCTCCACGCCGGAAAACGAGTCCTACTTCAGTGATACCTCCACGGCCTACCTGCAGTGGAGCGGGCCGGTGTGGTACGTGAACGAC
>JBDGPI010000223.1:0-6106 GCA_042219765.1 Salsurabacterium abyssinicum (SeqCode) | reverse complement strand
GGGGAGACGGTGGTCATCGATACCCATACCCTGGCGCTGGTGGGAGCCGATTCCACGGCGAATGGAACCGTACTGGATTACGGGGATAGTTCCGGTACGGCGCTCGGATTGTTTGCGGATACTCAAACGGATTTACTGGTGAAAAACCTCCGGGTTCAAAACAGCGGAAACGGTATCCACTGGAACAACGTCGACCAATCCATCATTCGCAACGTAACCACCCGCGCGATGGGAATCCATGGAATCAGCCTAAAGCAGGGATCGGATACCAATCGGTTAACGGGAATTCATTCCCTATCCAATAGTTCCCAGGGAATCAAGGTGGAAAACGGGGACAGTTTGACCCTTCAGTATAGCCTGGCCAAGAACAACCAATTCCAGGGAATCGAAGTGATCAACTCCAACAACAGTACGATTACAGATAACAGGTCCATCAGTAACTCGGGGGGAGCCACACCGAATGGATTTGAGCTGGACAACGTCGACAACAGTCGAATAACGAACAACGTGTCCAGTAACAACGGAAACATCGGAATGTACATGCTTGCAATGACCAATAATAAGGTCACGAAGAACGTCATCTCCTCCAACTCGAGTGAAGGAATCCTCCTGCACGATACGTCGTCATTTAACACCTTCAAGCACAATACCGAACGAAACAACAGCCAGGAAGGAGTTGACTTGGGTACAACCTCCACCCAAAACCAGTCGCCCGATACCAATACCTTCACTCAAAATAGAATTGTCAATAATACGTTGTGGGTTTTTGATTTTAACGGTGAGTCATCCGGGACATTCAGCCAGAATAACTTAAAAACATCCAGTACCCATCCTGATTCCTATGTACAATCCTCGTTAAGCAACGACACCGTCTCGCTGGCCCGAAATTACTGGAACACAACCGATCACAACAAACTTCAAAACGGAATCAAGGCCTCGGGGGCCGACTCCGTGATCATAGCTCCATTTCGTCTGGGTAAAGTCGACACGGGAGTTGGAGCCGATTCGATCGCACCTGAGATCCCAGGAAGCGACACCGCCATACCGGACGACGGCCAGGTTACGGTGAAATGGTCGAAAGTGACTCAGGACGAAGACGGGTCAGCACTTGATTTTTCCGAGTACCGCGTATATCGCACGACATTCGATACGGTGACCGACTGGAAATCCAACGCCACACAGGTCGCCACCATCAGCTCCGTCTCCGACACGGATCACGTCGACAACGGAGTCACCAACGGTGACACCTATTATTACCGGGTGACCGCGGTGGACGCCAGTACTCCGGAAAACGAATCCTTCTTCAGCGACACCGTGGTCGCCAACCCGAAATGGACCGGCCCCACCTGGTACGTCAACGACAACTCCACGAACAACGACCTTTTCACTACGACCACGGGATCGGATTCCAATACGGGTGGCCCGAACGATCCGCTCGGAACGATTAAATATGCCATGAACAACAAAGTGTCAGCAGGGGATACTCTCAAAATCGACGCCGGGACGTACTCCCCCGGTGACTCCGTCACGATCCCCGCCAATAACGTGAGCCTCGTGGGAGTGGATTCGGGTGTAACCACGATCGACTTCAATAATACCGGATCCACGTTAAACCTCGCCGTGAAGGCCAGTAATCGACAGAATCTACTCTTCGAACAATTTGCGATAACCCGGGGATACAATGGTGTACTCTGGAAAGGCGTTACGAATTCTACGATTCGCAATGTACGTTCCGACACTCATGGGCGCAATGGGATGATTCTTAAAAACAACTCCGACACCAACCTTATTCTTAACACAACCAGTGAATCGAACACGAGCGATGGGTTGGTACTTGATGGTTCCGATGCCAATGACGTAAAACAGCTTGTGAGTACGAATAATTTTTACGGAATCCGCACCACGTCGATTACCGGCCTCACCCTCAAGAATAGCATCGTTACCGGGAATAGTTCCGACGGGGTGAATTTGTCGACGGCCAGTTTCTCGAAACTGCATCAAAATGTAATTTCTAACAATTCGGACCACGGTATCGAAGTCAGCGGAGGAAATGATAACCAGGTGATACAAAATCGCATTGCGAACAACTCGAAGTGGGGAGTATCCCTGTCCAGCTCCACGGTCACGGATACCGTTACAAAGAACAACATTCTCCCTTCATCAACAAATCCAGATAGTGGCTTACAAAACCCGAGTGGATTCAGCCACGTTATTACCCGAAACTACTGGAACACAACGGATGAATCCTTACTTGACCAGCGTATTGTTGATTCGGTGAATAATTTCCGTCCCTATCGCCTCGGCAAAGTGGACACGGGAGTGGGCGCCGACACGATTGCTCCGGCGGACGTCACGAAGGACACGGCTATTCCGGACGATCAGAAGATCACCGTAAAATGGAAGGAAGTGACAACCAACGAGAACGGTCAGGCGTTGCCCGGCGGGGAATTTACGGAGTATCGTATTTACCGCACGACCTCGGACACGCTCACCGACTGGAAACAAAACGCCACTCAGGTTACTACCATCGGTACGAGAACCGACACCGACTACGTGGACAGTTCACTGACCAATGGAGACACCTACTACTACCGGGTTACCGCAGTGGACGATGCTTCCCCGGAAAACGAGTCCTTCTTCAGTGACACTGTAAGCGCCGTACCACCCGGTCCCATCAATCTGGACACCACGACGATCAGCGTTGCGGATCAAACGGATACACTGTTTTACTCCGAATTGAATATCGATACCAAACTTCATGAATCCGAAAACCACACGATTACCGTGTTCGCTGAGGAAGCGGATACGGTCACCGCATACTTTCGGCGGGATGGTACATCAGCAACAACAAACGACACTCCACTAACCATGAACGTTGCTGATTCTACGACCGCCGGGGACACCTGGAAGGCGGACTTAACACCGGACACCCACTTTTCAGCGGGGGACACAATTAACTTCATCTTACAAGCTGAACAGGCTTCAACAGGAGATACGACGATCAGTAGCCGGTCGGGATCGGGTCACCAGTACGAAGCTCAAAATGACGTTTTCTCCGTCGTTTCTCAACCACTTGGTTCGGATTCGGGAGTGGATCGTTCGAGTGTTGCCTGGGGAGACTACGATCGAAACGGAGAACTCGACCTGGCCGTCAGTGGGACGGACAATAATTCTACCCATCGACTGTTAATCTACCAGAACGACGGATCCGGTAATTTTACACAGGTTGCTGAACCGATGGGAGCAAACGCCGGTGTCAATAACTCCAGTATTCAATGGGGCGATTACGACAGCGACGGTGACCTCGACCTCGTCGTCACGGGGCGAGACAATAGCAGTTCCCGTCGTTTCATCGTGTTCCGCAACGATGGTGGATCCAGCTTTACGAACGTAGCCGAACCCATGGGGGCCGGCTCCGGCATCAATTCATCCAGTGTGGACTGGGGGGACTACGATAACGATGGTGACCTCGACTTACTGGTAACAGGAGACGACGGTACCAATGAACGTGTTATCGTGTATCGTAACGATGGGGGTGGAACCTTCACCATCGCTGCGGAACCAATGGGCACGAACTTTGGAGTGCGGTTATCCGGGGCCGAGTGGGGAGATTACGATAATGACGGCGATCTCGACTTTGCCGTAACAGGTGAGGACAACAACACTACTAATCGATTCATTGTCTTTCGAAACGATGATGGAACATTTACCAATATAGCCGAACCGATGGGCTCAAATGACGGTCTCGACCAGGGTAGCCTCCAGTGGGGGGACTACGACGGTGACGGCGACCTCGATATCCTACTGAGTGGTCAGGACGCCAGTGCCAACCGCCGGTTGATTGTATTCCGAAATGATGGCGGTGGAGCCTTCACAAACGCCTCCGAACCGTTCGGTAGCAATTCCGGGGTCTTTGGTTCGGATGCAGCTTGGGCGGATTTTGATAACGATGGTGACCTGGATATCGCCGCTTCCGGTGATCTTACAACCGGCGATGAACGTCGATTCCATATATACCGCAACGACGGAAGCGATTCCTTTTCGAGAGTGGCTGAACCTCTTGGACAGAACGAGGGGCTGGAATACGCCAGCCTACAATGGGGAGATGCCGACCGCGATGGCCTCCTCGATCTGATTGTTACTGGTGAGGAAGACTCTGACAATCGATTTCTGGCCCTGCGTAATATCGGAGGATTTACCAGCAACTCACGTCCCAGCGCGCCAACGATTTCTTCACCAACCGGAGATACATTTGTAGAAGACACCCCGGTGAACTTTAGTTGGACAGGGCCCACGGGTGACGAAACCGCTCAATCGGCACTGACTTACAATCTCCGTGTCGGTACTCAATCTGGGACGGCCGACGTCGTGCCCGCGGACGTGGATGGTTTCAATGAGGCTCATCATGAACTACTCGGAAACGTGCAGAACGGAGACACACACTCCCTGGATAGTGACACGACTTTGACCCCCGGTACATATTACTGGTCGGTACAGGCCGTCGACGGTGGGCAGAAGCGTTCCTCGTGGGCTACCGAGTACACTTTTGATGTTCGTGAAGAACATCCCGGGTTCGACACCGCGTCTCTGCAGGTGGCCGACGGCACGGATACCCTGTTTTACTCCGATCTTTCCGGGGACACCAACTTAAGTGAGACACAGGCCTACTCCGGTCACAAGGTGAACGTTATCGGAACGGACGTAGAAACCGTGGAGCTGTACTACCGCACGGACGGCCAGCCCGCCACGACGTCGGACACCAAACTAACCATGTCTAACACCACCGGGGATACCTACGAAGCCACCATTGCGGACACGGCTTTTGACGTGGGAGACACCATCAACTTCATTCTGCGTGGGATCGACAACGCCGGAGACACGGTGCTGGAGGACAGCGGTTCGGCCGGATTTGAATACTGGATTAAGGCCCCGGACCACAATGGGCCCATCTGGTACGTGAACGACTCCAGTCAGACGGGGGACGCCTTCACCAGCCGCACGGGGAACGACAGGCTATATACAGGGTCGTCCAAGTATCCTTTCCGCACCGTAAGCCATGCCCTGGAACACGCTTCGGACGGGGATACCACCAAAGCCGACGCCGGTACATACGGGGAAACGACCACCATCAGGCATAATAACTTTGCGTTAATCGGGGCCGATTCCAGTGCCAGCGGTACGATTATTGACGGCGGGGACACCAGCTTCGGTGCCGGTGCCGACGTCCGTGTCGAGCATGCCAATAATGTCCTGGTGA
The DNA here is from genome assembly GCA_042219765.1 of Salsurabacterium abyssinicum (SeqCode). GTDB lineage: Bacteria > T1Sed10-126 > T1Sed10-126 > T1Sed10-126 > CAZEBV01 > JBDGPI01. The sequence goes on along the minus strand of JBDGPI010000223.1, from coordinate 849 downwards.
AAAACCTCCGAGCACGAGGTGCATACAACGGTGTGAAAGTGATTAGTAAGAGCTCCATATTCCGATCGCTTACCGTCGTGGACAACGGAAGCACCGGTTTTGAAACCGATAATAGTGCTGGTACCGGGTTACATACGATTACCAACGTCGTTAGTAAAAGTAACGGTCTACGAGGCTTCACTATCGGAGATGACACCAACACGGTCAAAGGTAATGTCAGCAAAAACAATTCCGACGCCGGTTTCAATATCTACACCACCTCGGGTAATACCTTTTCGAACAACCGAGTAATAAACAATTCCCTTGATGGGTTCTTGATTCAGGGGGGAAGCAACTTCGTGTTTCGACGAAATGTCGCAACGGGCAATGCGGATGACGGCTTTGAAATTGCAGGTTCCGGCCACGAGTTTTACCAGAACACCGTGAAAAACAACACGAAGTACCAGTTTAATGTGACCGGGGGATCGTCCAATATGAAGGCCCGGCAAAATAACGTATCCTACTCCACGACGAACCCGGATTCGGGCGTTGGGGGTTCCATAACTTCGGACACGGCGGACTTCAAAAGAAACTACTGGCAAACTACGGATGCATCCGTCATCAAACAGAAAATCAAAACCTCCATTGCTGATTCCGTAGTATACTCGCCTTATCGCCTGGGTTCCGTAGATACCGGAACAACCGCAGATTCACTTGCTCCGGCCAGTCCTACGAGTGATACGGCCCTCAACCTTGGAGCCGACACCATTGAAATACGCTGGAGCAAGGTTACGCAGGACGAAGATGGATCAGCTCTTGATTTCCATAAATACCGAGTCTATCGAACCAAATCAGACACGCTCACCGACT
>JBDGPI010000222.1:31795-43187 GCA_042219765.1 Salsurabacterium abyssinicum (SeqCode) | reverse complement strand
GTCTACCAGCTTGCCTGTGACGTTCACCCCTGGATGACCGGCTGGATCTACGTTACCGAGCACGGGGCGGCATCCGTCACGGGCGAATCCGGTGAGGCGACGTTAAGTAACCTCCCGGCCGGTGAGTACACGCTCGAATTCTGGCACGAAGAATACGGTACGACGACGAAGACCGTCTCCATCGACGACGGTGAAAGTGCTTCGGTCTCGGCAACATTTAGTCCTTAACCGCCAAACTCCTACCGACGGGTGACCCGTTCCTACCCCGGGTCACCCGTTCTTTTTTTCTTTCACTTTCGAGTTAATTTCCTGCGGAAACATCCTCTTACCCGGACGCGTCCTGACGTCTTAGCCCTCTCACACCAGGAACTTGCACACGGGATAGAAGCGGTCAGCGCTTAGCGTATAATTGGAAAAGCTTAAAACCGTCGTTTAAAACCAACTAGGGTGCTTCCGAGTCGTAGTCCTCCAGGGCCGGATCCTCGTGGATTTCACCTTCCTGCATGTCCTGAAGTTTCTCCCGGGCATTTTCTATCGACGTCCGCAGAGTCTCCTCGGTGTCCCGTGAATTCTGCACCATCACCGTGGCCGGGACAGATCCGGTCGACTTTCAGTGTTTTCAGACGACCGAGGGAATTGATGTAATCCCCGTAACTCCCGGACCGGGTAATCAGGGAAATCGTCCCGTTGGCAAAGACGGTGTCCCCCGAGACGAGTGTGCGGGTCCGGCTTTCGTAAAGGCAGATACAGCCTGAGGTGTGGCCGGGAGTGTGGAGGACTTTGAGGTGCATGTCCCCCAGGTCGAAAAGCGTGTTGTTCTGAAGCCATAGGTGGACCCGGTACCCGGAGATGTCCTGCTTGTGGGCCCGGCACTGAAGCACTTCGTCGTCTCCGTGGTTCATCTTCACGGCGGAAAAACGATGGGCGGCAATCGTACTTTCGTCCTGAAAGTCCTTGTTCCCGCCGATGTGATCGAAGTGCTCGTGAGTGTTGATAATGATGTCGGGAGCCCCGCCCAGAACCTCCCGGATCCGGCCGGCGTTGGATTGAAGACCCGTGTCGACGACCACTGTTTTATCGTCCCCGTAAAAAACATAACTGTGAGAACCGGGTGCATCGGCGGGGATCTGCGATATATTCTCCACAATACTGCGCTCGTCGACCATCGTAATCACCAAAAACAATTGGGCTCCGTTTTGCTCACCGGCGGTGTGGTTGAAATAAAAAACGTTGCCGGTATAAATCCAGCCTAACTACATTTAACCACTAATCGCGCATAATAGTAACAATTAACCGGCTGGATTCCGTTGCCGTTATCCCGTGGGAGACCCCCTCCTGCAGTGTTACAACAGTCCCTCCTCCCGCTTGAATGTCCTCGGTTCCGGAGCCTGCTTCGAGCCGGATCCGACCGTCCAGGACCTGTATCATAACGGATCCGTCGTCCACCGAGTGCTCGGGGAGAACGGCCCCCTCATCGAGAACAAACAAGGATACGGTGGTTCCATTTTGTCGGTATAGTTCAATCTGGTTGTGGCCCTGTTCCAGGTGTCCCTCGCCGAATTCTTCGTCGTTCAAGCGCTGGGTCAGCTCACTGAGGTCCTGCCGTAAAATTTGTCTCGAGAAACGATTACCCGGATACTCCCGACGTCGTTCCTCGTCATCAACTGCCATAATCATTCACTTCCTAAAAGATTGTCTCTTACCTTCGACTAAGTTTAATTGGTTTGACTTTATGATCATCCCCGGGACACCACCTACTTAACCGAATGATATTCCCAAATCGAGCACAATCACAGTACATGCAACAGCAAAGACCTCGAAGACCACCCATAAGTCCGGTTAATTCTTAGGAATCCAACTCAAACAGAGCTTATTTTGGGAAACGCCGTCGACTCGACGGACCCTATGCCGCCCTGTTGGCCGGATGCAGCACACTTCACCGGAACGGTACCGTAATCATTTTCCGGAAATTGGTGTCCTCAGCGTAATGCATCACCACTTTAGGACCGTTTAATCAAGGTACAGGGAGCTACTGGCAGTCATTCCCTGAATTGTCACGAAGGCATTTGCTATGTGACCTGAATCATAACGGGCTTAACCGATAAATTTATAGTTTTATTTGTACATATTGATCGACCAGATTTTTCCCACGGAGGCGGTAGCATGACACTTCACAAGCAGCGCTATGTTCACCTGATGGTAACGTTACTCGTGGCAGGGTTCCTCGTCGTTGGATGCAGCAACAGCACTGAACGGGCTAAGACCGATCAGTCGGCCAAAAAAGAGAAGGCAGCTAAGGATCGCGAAAAAACACCGGCAAAGGAACCCGATGTGGAGGAAATTTCACGGCACCCGACCAATCTACCCGAAACGACTCGATACACTCTCTTCAAAAACGGAGAGTACCAGAAACCGGCCCAGGGGTCCGACCCCATCACTAAGGAAGTACACTTCAACATCCAGGAAGTTACCGCGGAAGTCGTTGACGGGACCACCCGGGAATTCTGGACCTTCAACGGCAAGATTCCCGGCCCCATGATCCGTGCAAAAGTGGGGGACAAGATAGATTTTCACCTTCACAATCCGAAGGGCAATTCGTTTCCGCACAACGTGGACTTCCACGCCGTTACGGGACCGGGTGGGGGATCAGTGGCCCTGGACGCCGTTGCCGGGGAATCCAGCCGGTTGAAGGCCAAACTGCTTCAGCCCGGCATCTACATCTATCACTGTGCTTTTCCGACCATCCCGAACCACATCGAACACGGGATGTACGGTCTCATCGTGGTGGAACCGAAAGATGGGTTGCCCGAAGTCGACCACGAGTATTACATGCTCCAGAGTGAATTCTACACCGAACTCGGCGGGGACCAGATGGCGGCCAGCACCACCGACAAAGGTCACATCAGCGTCAGTGCAAAAAACGGCCTGCTGGAGGAACCCACCTACGTGGTCTTCAACGGCCGTCCCGGTGCGGTTACCGGTGACAGAGCTCTTGGAGTCTACGACGAACCCATTCAAACGGGGGACACTGCCCGGGTCTTCGTCGGAAACATCGGCCCGAACCTGATCTCCAGTTTTCACGTCATCGGGGAGATCTTCGACAAAGTCTACGTCGAGGGGTCCTTCGACCTGGTGAACGAAAACGTTCAGTCCACCATGATTCCAGCCGGTGGAGCCGTCGGCGTGGAAATGACCTTCGAGGCCCCCGGTGAATACATTCCGGTTGATCACGCCATCTACCGGGTCGGTAAGGGCGCCAAGGGAATCTTCAAGGTCGAGGGCGAACCCAACCGGGACGTCTACAACCCGATCAAGAAGAGTGACGTCCGCGGCGAATCCGTCTACTAACCCACCGGACCTCAACCCTCGCATACCAGGGACGGGAGGGCGGCCCGACGGACCCGCCCTCCCTTTTTATTCCTCACACCCGTTTTTGCTCCCTCAGTCATGCGCCTACCATTCCCGCCTTATTCCAAAAGCATTTACTTTAAGTAAATGCTTTTCCGATTCCCCTCAACAGTTATGGAAATCGATTGAGACAATTCACCGGTGCTGGTTTTGTCCGCAGGGTTGTAGGGCATAACGGACTATTAGGGACTTGATTGGGTATACCCCTTATGGTGCGGGATGAGTACGCCACTGAAATCCTCCGCTGTACGAGTATTCCCGTTATAATTATTGTGCCGTTGACCGTAATTCTTTCCACTAAGACTCCGAGGTGTCGCCGACGATGACTGATGAAGAAGCAACCAATCCCCTTGAGTCGCTTGCGTCGGACGGGGAACTGAACGAAAGCACGCTCAAGGACAAAGCCAAGAAAGTGCGTCGCACCCTGCGGTCCACGAATCACTTCTCCCGACAGGACCGTCCCCTGAAGCGGGCCGAGGGATTTGTGATCGACTCCCTTGAGCGTCTCCGGAACCTCTCCGCGTTTCAGACTGCCGTCGAGGACCAGGACTGGTCGGACCTTGTCCAGGCACCCGAAGGAGTGGCCCAATCGATTGAACCGTTTCTTTCGTTCTACCGCTCCCACGGTAAATTACCCGACATTGAACTGGACGAGGCCCTTGCCTACGTCCTGTACGTGGGTGTCGTAAAGGGAGAAATTTTCCTGGGGACCGACCTGCAACTCAGCACCGACACGCCTCGCGGCAGTTACAGCTAACCCACAAACGGTCTCAATCCGTCAGTAGATCCCGCTTCTTTGCTATTTCAACGGGACTAGGTTACTCTATTACGAGCTTGTGAAAAAATTCACAAGCTAGGGTTTTATTCATTACCCTTATACAAATTTCTTTCCGGACAATACACCCAGGACCGCAAAGTAGAACGGAGGTTCAGCTGTGGGCAACGAGCACAACGACGTCGTTATTGTCGGGGCTGGCTTTGGGGGTATTACCCTCGCTCAGGACCTGGCGGGGGAGGACCTGTCGATCCGTCTCGTGGACCGGCACAACTACCACACTTTTCAACCCCTCCTGTATCAGGTTGCCACCGCCGGGCTCGATCCCGAGCAAGTTGCCCACTCCGTGAGGGACATCTTCCAGAAACAGGAGAACTTCACGTTTCAGAAGGACACCGTTCACGACATTGACTTCGGCGACAAGCAGGTCCTCGTCGAGGACGACGGTCGGATCGACTACGACTACCTCGTCCTGGCGGCCGGGGCCTCCGCTAATTACTTCGGAGTTGAGGGAGCAAAAGAACATTCCATACCGGTAAAGAACCTCTCCAACGCCGTTCACTTACGCAGCCACATTCTGGAACAGTTCGAGAAGGCCCAGAAGCATCCCGAACTCATCGACCAGGGGATTTTAAACTTCGTGGTCGTCGGCGGCGGCCCGACCGGTGTTGAAACATCGGGCGCCCTGATGGAGTTGTTCGACCACGTCCTTCGCTGGGACTTTTCCGAGGAACTGGTGGAGGAAGCACAGGTTATCCTGCTCGAAATGATGCCCAACTTACTGAGTCCCTACCAGAACCATCTTCAGAGCTACACAAAGGACGCCCTGGAGAAACGGGGAGTCGACGTCAAGCTCGAGACCACGGTGAACGAAGTCACGGAGACAAGTGTTCACCTCCAGGACGACGGAACGATCATGACCCAGACCCTCATCTGGGCCGCGGGTGTTAAGGCGAATCCACTGGCCGATCACCTGGCCGTCGAGCAGACGCGGGGTGGACGCATCGTGGTCGACCGGGACCTGTCATTACCCACGCTTCAGGACGTCTTCGTCATTGGTGACATGGCCGGAGCCACCGATCCGGACGGTGAACTTTACCCTCAGCTCGCCCCCGTCGCCATCCAGAGCGGGCACCACGCCGCCGACCAGATTCAGAAACTCGAGGCCAGCGAGGACACCGAGGCGTTCGTCTACGACGACCCCGGGCAGATGGCAACCATCGGACGTCACGACGCGGTGGTGGAATTTGCCGGTGGGTACAGCCTGAAGGGATATTTCGCCTGGGTTATCTGGGTCTTCCTGCACATCGCCAAGCTGATCGGCTTCCGCCACAAAATCATGGTGTTTCTGTCCTGGGTTTACAACTACTTCACCTACGGAGCCAGCTCCCGGTTGATTCTACCGATGGAACAGGAAAGCGACGACGTCGAGCGCTCGCAGCAGGATCAGGCGGACACATTCCAGGACTAATTTTAAACCCCTTCCTTCGTCACCGCCTCTCAACTCAGCCATCCCTGAGGACCAAAAAACCCAATCGATCCGGACCGGAGTATCCCCGTAGCTGTTGGATGAGAAATCGTCTTTATTGGAATTGGCCGGTTCGGATGATTTAGTAGTCATATAAAATTATTAGTTCAAGTGATTCGATAATCTATTTTTTGTCGAATTCTCGTCTCTTTTTCAACCACTAAATAATTTCTGGAATCTTAGAGGTCAAATATTAGTCAACCATGAAAAAACTGGATCGCTCACTGGGTCTGCTATCAATCTGTTCAATTGCCTGCGGTGCAATGTTATCGGGGATTTTTGTGCTCCCGAGCCACGCGGCCTACATTGGTGGACCCGCTGTCTACCTGGCGTTTCTCCTGGCCGGGCTTCTGTTCGTTCCCGCCGCTCTCAGCAAAGCTGAAATGGCCACCGCTCTACCGGAATCCGGGGGAGACTATATCTTCATCGATCGGGCGCTTGGTCCGATGGTCAGTACAATTACCGGCCTCGGCACCTGGCTCTCCCTTGTTTTAAAGAGTGCTTTTGCACTGGCTGGTTTGAGTGCCTACCTCCTGCTGCTTGTCCCGGTCGCCCCTACCTACGCACGCATGATAGCGGCCGGTTTTGCTCTATTCCTAATCGCCATAAACTGCCTCGGCGTTAAAAAGAGCGGTCAGTTACAGACCGTCCTGGTTATCATCTCCATGACCGTGCTTGTGCTTTTTGTCGAACGGGGAATTATCGAACTCGAAAGGGAGTACTACCACCCGCTGTTCCAAAAAGGGTTCATTGGCTTTTTAAGTGCAACGGCCTTTGTCTTCGTGTCCTACGCCGGTGTCACCAAAATTGCCAGCGCCGTCGAGGAAGTCAAAAACCCCGGTAAAAATATTCCCTGGGGCATTGTTCTGTCCCTGACGATTATGACGTTTCTCTACACGGCCGTTACAAACGTGGTCGTTGGTGTTATCCCTCCCGGGGAGCACGGAAAAAGCGCTCCGTTAGCTTTCCAGGACGCCCCTCTTTCGTACGCTGCGCTGCAATTCGCCGGAAACTGGGGCATGACTATCATGGCCGTGGTGGCCGTACTGGCCCTCGTTTCCATGGCCAACGCCGGCTTACTGGCCTCCTCGCGTTACCCGTTTGCCATGTCCCGTTACAATCAGCTGCCCGACTTTTTCTCGGACATACACGACCGTTTCTCCACCCCCGTCTACTCCATCCTGCTGACGGGCGGAGCCCTTGTGTTTTCCATTCTGTTTCTGCCCGTTGTCGATCTGGCAAAACTCGCCAGCGCTTTTCTTCTAATTGTCTTCTCCCTCGTCAATTTCTCGTTGATCGTCTTCCGGGAAAGCAACATAGAATGGTACCGACCCGAGTTTAAGTCCCCGCTTTATCCCTATTTACAGTTCTTCGGTATCTTTACCAGCCTCGCGCTCATCGGCTTCATGGGGACAACAACGGCACTAACCTCACTCGGCCTGATTGCCGTGGGCCTGGTCTGGCACGTCCTTTTTGTTCGACCCCGGACCAAGCGGAAGGGAGCTCTTTTTCAGACCGCGGCCGAACAGAAAGAGATCAGTGTGTACCGGGACGTCAGCCGGCAGACCAACATTTCCTATAACTCCGTTATCGTACCGTTCTTTGAATTCTCCGAGGATGACATACTGGAATTTGATCGAAGGGTACACCTGGCGTCCTCCCTGGTCGAGGGCCGGGAACAACTGGACATCCTTCTATTCAACGAAGTCCCGGACCAGACGCTGCTTCAAAACTACGAACCGGATACGGACGTCATCAAACTCTTCGAGGAGCGAATCGAAACCCTGGAGGAACAACACGACAACTTAGAATTCACCCTTGATACGGTCGTGACCCATAACGCTCGAAGTGCCCTGCTGTCCCACGCCGAGCAGAAGGATCCACACTGGATTGTTTTTGGATGGATGAAACGGCACCGGTGGCAAAACCTGATCGGCATTAAAAAATGGTGGCTCGAAGACTTAAACTCGGACCTCGCGTTTCTGAAAAACAAACACAAAGTCGAATACAAGGACATCGTCGTCCTCACTGAACCGGGAGTCTACGACGGGGAAATCATCAATGCGGCCGAAAATATCTCCCGCTACGAAAACGGCAAGGTTAGTTTTGTCTACGGCGCGGAGGATCCATCGGAAGCCGACGCTTACCTCGAGGAAATGCAGAAACTGAGCGAAATTGAAGCCGACCTGGAACAGATTGACAGCGAAGACTTTCAGGCCCGTCTCGAGGAACGGCTCACCGAAGCGGACCTGTTTCTAACCGGGGATTTCACCAATGGGTTCTCCAACGAGGTTCTGGATAACGTTGATTTCGAAACGCTAATTGACAACGCGGATTGTAACTCCGTCCGTATCAGAGGAAACTTAAACATAAACGAGACCGTCCGTCGCAAACGTCAGCGTTACCGGGAATCATCCTCACTGCGCGACATTATCAGTAAATCCCAAATCTATCCGAAGCAGCAGTTCGCGTCGAAAGACGAACTCTTTCAGTGGCTTGGGGAGCAATTTTCCAGTCTGAGTACCCTTGACGCATCAACGATCGTAGACAAGCTCCACCAGCGAGAAGCAATCCAGAATACATACACCGAAAACGGCATAGCATTTCCTCACGCAATCATTTCGGGGCTTTCGGAAACGAAGCTTCTCGTGGCCGTGCTTGAGGATTCCATCGAGTACGGGGACAGGAATCAGAACGCTGATATCATCATCGCCACGGTAGGTCCTCCAACGGAACGTGAATCCCACCTTCGCGTCATTACGAGTTTCGCGGAACTTTTTATCTCCAGGGACATGAAGGAGGACTGGAAAGAGGCTGATACCCCCGAAGAAATCATGATTACATTCGGCGAATTACCGGAGGCTTAACCACCCGGACCTCCTAAACATTGGATCAGGAGTTCCGGAGGTACCACCGGATCCCTTGCGACCTTGTGCCACGTCCTCGGACAGTTTCTTTCCTCAACTGCATTCCACTGGGTTGATCACTTCCTCAAATTTCCTCTGAGCTGCTCGGTGTCACCGTCCGGAACTGGCAACAACCGCCTAAACACTTCCCGTTGTTTCACGGAAAGCCACCAGGCGATCCCCCTCCTGTAATTTGACGTCCTTGTCCGCGGAAAGTACTTCGACGAAATCATTCTCGGTAAGCTTAAACAGGGGTAGTATTTCCTCCGGGATACCCGATTCAATGATTTCAATTTTCTCCGGTGAATCAAGTGGAATGACATCAACCCTCCAGCCGGATCCCACCTTGTTCCGGATGTCATCGAAGTGAGTCTTCCGTCGAAACAGCGGACGTCCCTTCAGCGGGTCCGGTTGTTCCTCTTTCGGAATGTCCTGCTTCTGGTGTGGAGGCAGCTGGAAAATTTCGGAACTGTTAAACCCCAAGTCCACCGCATGGATGGAGGCCAGGGTATTAACCTCGTCATTGGACGTCAGGGCCAGAACGTAACCAATACCCTGAATGTTAAGTGTCTGTATTTCGGATTCCGTGGTGACGTCCATAACATTTGCATCCAACCCTGCATGGCGGGCCCGCATGACGTTGTCACGGTTTTTATCGACAAGACGGACCCGTACTCCTTCATCCCTCAGTGCCCGGGCAACCATCCGGACCCAGGGGGCCGCACCAATAAAAAGAACCCCCTGCGGATTTCTCTCCGACAATCCCAGTAACAACGAAAGCGGACTTAAGGTTAAACCATAAACCACAACGGTACCGGCAATTACCAGAAACGTAATGTCCGCAAGGTGGGCTGCCTGCGAGACTCCGAGTTTTTCCAATTTAAAGGCAAACAACGACGCCACCGCCGCGGCAACAATCCCCCGCGGGGCCAACCAGGCGAGAAACCCCCGCTCCGGCCAGCTTAATTGAGACCCAAGCGTGGACAGAGTAATAGCGGCCGGTCGGACCAGCAGAATCAGGACGGCGAGAAAAACAAGCTCATTGAGTTGAATATCAAACAGGAAGGTCCGATCAAGACGAGCAACGAGAATGATGAACAAAATCGAGATAAAAAGGACCCGCAAATCCTCTTTGAAATCGAGGATGTGCCGGATGGTGACTTTATTCTGATTGGCCATGTACATTCCCATAACTGTGACGGCCAGCAGACCGGATTCATGCAGGATATGGTTTGAAATAGCCTGAGCGGTTAGAACAATCGCAATAATGGCAAAATTATGAAGGTAATCGGGAACCCAGTAACGGTCAAAACACACAACCAGAAGATACCCACTGAGTATGCCGATTACCCCTCCGACAAGAATTGACTCACCAAACATCAGCAGTCCAAAACCAAAACCGGTGGCCGGACTCTCAATACCCGAAAGGACGATTTCAAAGACAATAACCGCCAGGATAGCTCCAATGGGATCGATGATAATCCCTTCCCAGCGGGCTATTGAACCGACGTCCCCCTGGGGCCGCACTTGATGTAACAGTGGTATCACGACCGTCGGTCCGGTCACAACAAGAATTCCGCCATGAAGAAAGGAGAGTGAAAGTGAAAACTCAAAGAGAAGGTAGGCGGCGGCAGTAGTCAGTAGAAATGTAATCAAGCCACCGAGGAAGATAACTCTGAAGACAGTGCCTTTAAGTGTCCCCAGGTCATCAAGATCCAGGGTCAGTCCCCCTTCGAAGAGGATGATACCGATTAACGCCGAAACCACGGGGAACACCAGATCACCAAACAGCGCATCCGGCGAAAGAACCCCCGTAAGGGGACCGACTATTAATCCTCCGGCAAACAGAAAAACAATTGACGGCATCCCCACCTGCCACGAGAGCCATTGAGCAAAGAACCCGATCATTAAAATTCCAGTGAGAAAAGCAAAAAGCGAAACCGACTCCATTAACTTTAAAAAATCACCTGAAAGAAAGGTTAAAGGGACTCAAGACATCACCGGGAAAAGTCCTTCAGTACGTCCTCGGGTCCCGTGACCCAGATAACGTCCTCGTCCTCGAACGGAACCGAGGGTGATGGAACGTAATCGATTTCACCGGAGCCAGCCCGTTGGATGCCAATCACCTGAATGCCGTGCTCGTCCCGTAGGTTAAGCTCACGGAGAGTCTGTCCGACGAATTCGTCGGGGACCTTCATTTCCGCAATGCTGTGACCATTCTGAAACTGCATGTACTCGTGGACCTTCGGGTTACCAATCTTCTCCGCCAGCTGTTCGGCCACGTCCTCCTCGGGACTAATGATGTTCTGAATCCCAAGGCGCTTCAGAATCGTTGTGTGCTTGGGACCGTTGGACTTGGCCAGAATATCCTTCACACCAATTTCCTTGGCATGAAGAACACTCAGAAGACTGGCTTCAAGATCCGTGGCCATGGTCACAATAACGGCATCGAATTCCTCCGTGACAAGCTCGTCGAGCAGACCTTCCTGGGTTACGTCTCCGATCACCGCTTTGCTCACGTCATCCTGAACGGCCGTTACGGGCTCTTCGTCCCGATCAATCGCAAGCACCTCGTGGTCCTGTTCGGCCAGTTCCCGGGCCAGCTTCTTTCCGAACAACCCGAGCCCAACGACGGCGAACTTCATTCTCGTTCCATCAAACATCATCAATCACCCGATCATGATCCGTTCTTCCGGATAGGTATAATCAACTTCCGTCTTTTCAATGATAAGCAGAGCAAAGGTCAATGGACCCAGCCGCCCCAGAAACATCAGA
>JBDGPI010000222.1:29008-31785 GCA_042219765.1 Salsurabacterium abyssinicum (SeqCode) | reverse complement strand
TAATTATCCATTTTCCGGCCAGACTCAGGTCCATCGTAATACCGAGGGAAAGTCCCACCGTTCCAAGGGCCGAGAATACTTCGAAGAGGATAATCTCGAGCCCCGCCGTTTCCGTGATTGTTAGCAGAAACGTGGCAAAACCCACCGTGAAAAGTGCCATGGCAAAAAGCACCACCGAATTATTGACCAGATCCGATGGCAGTCGACGGTTCAGCCAGTGAACGTTTTTACGCTGCTTCATCCGACAGACAACGTCGGCACAGGCCGCAAAAAACGTCGTAATTTTTATGCCGCCGGCGGTGGACGCCGGCCCCGCGCCAATGAACATAAGGAACATCAAAATCAGCGTCGCCGGGGTCCCCCAGGCGGCAATATCGACCGTGTTAAAGCCCGCCGTTCGGGCCGTCACGCTCTGAAAAAACCAGCCCAGCGGACCCGAATTCGGTTCGAGCACCATAAAAATTCCGAATCCAAACGCCAGTAAGACCAGGGTTCCAATAACCATTGTTCGAGTGTGAAGCGATATTTTATTACCCTGCTCGAAGTAGTCCCAGACATCCGCAATGACGACAAACCCCACGCCACCAAACACAATGAGAACCGCAACCGTTAAAACCACGATCGGGTTGCTCTGGTAGCCGACCAGGCTATCCGGGTTCACGCTGAATCCGGCGTTACAGACTGCCGATATACTGTGAAAAATGCCGTGCCAGACGGCACGATGCCACTCCATTCCCTTCGAAAACTGCCAGCTCAGGATGGCGGCGCCCAGGGCTTCCATGGTAAAGAAAAGTGCTATAACCCGGACAAAGGCTTCCTTGACTTTTTCGTAAGGCCAGTTCATAAACGACTCCTGCAGGGCAAACCGCTGATCCATGCCCATCGACCCCTTAATCCCTATCAGGACCATTGTCGACCCCAGAACAATGCCAATTCCCCCGATCTGGAATAACAACATAACGACCAACTCACCGAACCAGGTGAAATGCCAGGGGGTCTGAACGACAATCAGCCCGGTAACACAGACGGCGGACGTCGCCGTAAAGACGGCGTCGGTCACGGTAAGGGTTTTTCCCTTGGCGGTACTTATTGGCAGCAACAAAAGTAGCGTGCCGATCAAGATCAGGAACGCAAACCCCAGAATTATTCGAATCCCCGGGTGAAGTTTTCGGTACCAGAACAGCATCCTTACCATTGAAATCACATTCCTGGAACGACAGCCTCTCGAGGGATTCTCTCCTGCCGTGATTTTCCCCTGGTTTCACAGTACAACTCGACTAAGTTACCCCGGAGCAAACTGTTACGATCGAGTCTCCCACTCTGATCAACACCATCTAAGCCAAAAACAGAGCGTCGGATCCATCCCGTCCGTCAAATTGTGAATAAAATACGAGATTCTCGAACCACTACCCCGGGTACAGCTGTCGAAACGACTTCGCAGTGACTAAAAAAACGGAGGCATGATGGTGACTCGCTTCACTAGTTTAACTAATTTCCGGGTTTGCGTGTTCTGCAGGAGAGGCTGCTGGAGACGCCGCTTCGGGCTCGGGATTGAAGACCGAGCGGGTTCAGAAGCCTCCCCACTTCGTCATGTACCGTTAAACGGGTCGATCACCCGATCCGTCGCCCCACTCCTTGCAAGTACGGTAACCGAAGCCCCGGACTCGATCACCGTCTGTCCGTCGGGGATTGTCAGCTCCCCGTCGTGTCGCACGGCAACAACTATCGTATCGTCTCCAATGAGTCCTTCGTCGTAAGCCTCAACCAGGTTGTGTCCGGCAATGGGGGCATTGTCGTCAACGGTCAGTTCAAAGATTTCGGCCGGACCGGTAATGTCCATGAGATCTTCGATCTCCGGCCGCTTAACGGCCCGGTAAAGGTACCGACCGTTGAGTCGATGCGGGCTCTCGACCACGCTTACACCGAGGTCCCGGAACAGCTCGATATGATCCGGGTTCTCAATGGAACTCACAATGGTCTCCACGTCGTACTGCTTCCCGAGCATGCTGACCATCAAGTTCACCGACTCGTCGTCCGTCGTGGAAATCAGAGCATCGGCCTCCTCGATACCGGCCTCCAGGAGAATCTCCTTGGAGGTGGCGTCGGCATTGATCACCATGCAGTCGTAAGTGGTACTGATCTCCTCGGCAATCTCCGGATCACGCTCAACAACCACAACATCCTGATTGTCCCGGTTGGCAAGCTCGATGACTGAACTTCCCGTTCGACCCGCTCCGATAATTACGATGTACACTCGACATCACCCGCTGTCGTCAGAATATCCACGAAGTACCATTGAAAGCTTTCGTCAACACCCGCAACTGCTTCTGTCCGATCAACGCGATCGTAACACATCCGAACGTTCAATACGGTCACCACCGAAAAAGAGAGTGTAACAGCACCAGGACCGGTATAATTTCCAGCCGACCCATCCACATCTGTACGATGAAAAGCACTTCCGCCACGGGGGACATGCCGGGTCCGGCAATTCCGGACGACAGGCCGATGGTCCCCTGGGCACTGGCAACCTCGAAGATCGCGTCCGCCAGGGTGAAATTCGGTCCCATGACCGCCAGGAGCAAAAGAAGCGATATTGCAAGAATAAGTAAGTAGGCAAAAACAAACGTTGCGGCGGCACGAATCTCGTCGTTAGCCTCATCGCCGGCAAGTTTTCGTACCCCGATCCGGAGGGTTTTGACGGCGTGACGGGGCTGAAAAATCCGGGCGACCTCCCATTGTATCCCCCGGCCGATGATGTAGATTCGCATAATTTTTAT
>JBDGPI010000222.1:27228-28970 GCA_042219765.1 Salsurabacterium abyssinicum (SeqCode) | reverse complement strand
GTCGCACCGGCCGACCCACCAATCAACATGGATCCGAGGACCATGAACAACACGGAACCCATGTTCCAGTCGCCAATCGGTGACGTCTGCCAGCCGGTCGTGGTAAGACCACTGATGTACTGGAAGGATCCATCCCGGAAGGCCTCGCTGAAAATAAATTGAGAGACGTGATCAAATGCATCACCCGTAAAAGTCGTTCCGGCATACCGCGTGAGAAAGGCCGACAACCCGATAACGCCGGCGGCAAAGAAACTGAACATCATCCGTATCTGTGTATCCTGAAAAAATTCCTTAATCTCTCCTTTGAAGAGCACCGCGTAATAGACCGGAATGGCAATCGCCCCGGAGATCATCGGCACGATGTAAATAATCTCCATAAGCTGGGACCCGTATCCGGCAATGGAATCATCAAGGGTGCTGAACCCTCCCGTCGACTGCCCGGTCATTGCGTGGTTCACAGCGTCGAAGAGGGTGTTTTCGAGTCCGTAATTTGGCATTGCGTAGTAGGTTGCCGCCACAATATAGGCGGTCACAAGCGCGGTTACGACTAAGTAAACTTTCCAGATGGCCCGAGCCGTACCCACAATACTGGGCCGCAGTTTTCGGTTTTTTGCCTCGGATTTGTACAGCGATGAACCAGCCGAACCATAGGGTTGCCGTAGAATGGCAAGGGAAAGAACAATCATTCCCGCACCGCCGATCCACTGGGCGAAGGACCGGTAGAAAAGCATCCCGTGCCCGATGGACGGTTCGCGAACGCTCATTGTCAGGCCGGTCGTGGTGTAAGCACTCATGCTTTCGAAAAACGCGTGGAGGGGATTCCGGAAGTAAAGCAGGCTGGAGTGATAATCCGCTCCCGCCGGAACGAAGGAGTCAAGCACCGCCGAGGGTGTAATGTAAGCCGCAATGACGAACGGCAGTGCTCCAAAAAAGGCAGTCGCCAGCCAACCGAGTGCAGCCACAATCATGGCGTGATGCCGTTTGGGTTCAGGTGCATTGCGGCAGGTCCAGTATCCAAGCCAACCGAGTGGAACCGTAATAGCCGCCGCAATTAAAAAGGACAGCGCACTGTACCACTCACCGTAGAGAAGAGAAACCAGCAGTGGCACAAGAAACAACCCACCGATCAAGACCTGAAGAGCACCAACGTCTCGTAGTACCGTCTTCGAGGCCGTCGGTAATCCCGGACGGCCGGCCCTGGTTTCAGTCATCGGCATTCAGTCAAGCCAGGTTGATCACTTCCAACACCGTTGAACATAATTCGATCGACCCTCGTCATTGAGAATGATGAACGCTTACATCCGTCCCGATTCATCACCGTATCACCTTTACGAAGTTCATTATTCTAACGAACCTTGTCAAAATATCGGCAATGAGATGGAAGGATTACGTAAATTTTTTCCTGGAGAACGTCTGCTACAACTTTTCAGCCCGATCGGAGCGCTATGAACTTGTCACTCCCGCAGACTGGATTTCGCAACAGCGGTTCCTGCTCAGGGGTCGATGGTCCGTTCAAACCCCTCAAGAGTAGACTCCAGCATTCGTTCACAAACTCTCGACAAACTGATGGCACGAAGCAGAAAACCCCGCATGCAAGAAACCGAAAAATGGCTATTACGCAGCTTAACCCAGGCGTTGACGGACGGCTTCCGCAAAGCTTCTGGGCGACACCTGGCTTCCACGGACCATCGCAATCGTCGAGAGCGACCGTTCGCCAATCATTGCAAGAATGAACCCACCCC
>JBDGPI010000222.1:10548-27218 GCA_042219765.1 Salsurabacterium abyssinicum (SeqCode) | reverse complement strand
CCGGGCTGGCGGAAAACACTGGTTTCGGTGGCTACCACGCAAACGGTGTCTTAATCGCGGGAGGCCGAGTGCAGTTCCTCCTCCATACCGGCCCTCTGACTGATTCGAATTTCGTAACCGTTGTACTGTGCTCGCGTCCCGAGCGACAATTTTATGATATAATAGCTGCGTTGGAACCCATAACGAGACACTGACTGGGGACGATGGAAGAACCAGAAAATCGCTGCGATCAACAACTGTTCTTTCACGGGCCGATCGATGTTGTGTACGACCATCGTCGGGATGAGATCCCGGTACTGAGCCGATCAGTACTTTCGTTTGATCGCCCAAATCACCGATCCTTGTTGTTGGTTTACGATAATTATCCTTCACTACAGCTCTGGCTGCTTCATGAATCGGCGATGATTCACAGCGTCAGCTTACCGGACGCACTTAGTCGTTTCGAAGTTGACCCCGAAGCAACATCATCCACCGGAAGCGCCCGATGGTCTCACGTTACGTCCCGTCACATCTAATACGAATCAATTTCAGCGTCATCCGTTCATGCTGAGTGAAACCTTCGGTTGCATTAGCCGGTCGAATAGTCTGTGACGTTTCGCTGGGTCATGACATGAGCTTGCCCGGCGAACGCTTGTAAAGTAGTTCTTGTCGATGCCCCTTCGAGCTAACGCCGGTGGAGGAACTTGTTGGTCTTAACGACATCGCTTTTCGGGTTGTACGCGAGCCCACGAAAAACACTGGACAGGCGTTGGTACCGGTCGACAACGATGCAGGTGTACTAAGGGCAACGGCCAGTAAAACCGTTTTCCTTCAACCTGGCTTGAGGTAACGTTAATGAAGATGGAACGGGAGAATAAAACAGTACGTAAACTACTTCTAACGAGGGATGGCGACCATGAGCGGACGGGAAATACTGATTGTCGAAGACGAACAGATCACGGCGATGGAAGTTCAGAGCATGCTGGAGGAAATGGACTACAACGTCGTCGGAATCGAGGACACCGGCAAGGCCGCCCTCGAGGTCCTCGAGGAGAACTCCGTCGACCTGGTTATCATGGACATTCGTCTGCCCGGGGGCATGGACGGCATCGAAACCACCCGCAGGATCAACGAGGAGCATGATGTCCCGGTTATTTATTTTTCGGCTTATTCGGACGATCAGACGCTGGAAGGGGCACGGGAGACGGAACCCGCCGGATTTCTCATAAAACCGATAACCAAGGAAGACTTGAGATCCTCCGTCGAAATTGCGCTGGAAAAAAACTAGGACGAGCGGGTTCTCAGTAAAACCTCGACCGACAGTTCCTCCTCGGTGAGGTCCTTCTTCACGGGACTGTCGAGGCGATTACGCTTCTCGTCCGTAAGCACGTAAACAACAGGTTCCGGTGGGTTATCCGATTGAGCGGCCACAAACGCCAGTGTTCCGTTCGATAGCTTCACCAGTGAGCCATTGGGATACAATCCGATTATCGCCTCAATGGCTTCAATCGCCTTCCTCTTTGACCGACCGTTCTTCTGGTTCAGAATTGTAAGGACCTGATCGGGCATTTTGGCGGAACGGTAGGTCCTTTCCTCAATCATGGCGGTGTATCTGTCAGTAAAGCCCACTATGCTGCTCAGGGGTGAAAGTCCCTCCTCGGTTTTCCCCTCCGGGTATCCCTCACCATCAAGTCGCTCGTGGTGTTCGGCCACGGTTCGGGTCACGCTGTGCTGGGGTCCAAAGATGTGACTGGTAATTTTCCTCGAATAAATAGGGTGCTTCCGGACCTCATTCTGAGCCCGCCGGCTCATTTCATCCGGCATCAGGTAAAAGGAATCGGGGATGACCGTCATCCCCACATCGGCCAGTGCACTCGCAAGTAAGAGGGATTCCAGGGCCTTGCCGGGAAGTTCCAGGTGAACCCCCACCATAAGACTCAGCAGGGCCGTGTTGTAGGAGTGGATAAGGTGATAGTGTTCCGGATCGGGCGGTTGAGCAAAAAGGGAAAACGGTTTACTTTCCCTCTCGTAGACCTCTCGAAATTGACGCAGGTAACGGTGAACGTTTTCCCGGGGGACTCTAAGTCCCAGGATAAGCTGGTTCAGGATGGATTCGTGATTGTCCAGTAATTTCCTCTGCCATTTATTGAGCTCATCCGGCCGGCGATAATGACTTTGATAAGCATCGATCACGGTTTCCGGAAGGCTATTCAACCGCTTGATCTCGGTATAATTCCGCTCGTCCAGTGCTTTCTGTAACTGTTCACCGCGCTTTTGTTCGGTCGCCCCAGCCGTGGATTCCGATTGGTAGAGGCTGTCCTCAATCGGTTTCTTGAGATGATTCTGAATAATATCGTCGGTTATCGACTGAAATTCCTCAAAGACCTCGGAGCGTGTCGGTTCGTCAATTGAATCCAGGAGCTGGGGCATCAGGTCCCGAAGGTCGTCCCAGAAATCCAGGATCATGTCCTGACGGTCCTGAAGAAACGACTGGACGGCGTCCGCATCATCGTCCGGGAGTCTCTGATCCGAAAGCGCCTCGAAGAGCTGCTCCCCGGTAAGGTTCATGACGTCGAGGAAGGAATCGTGTTCGTCGGGTAAGTCAAGCTCCTGGTCAAGGCGATTCGCAAGGTTGTGCTTCCGGCTCAACAGGTCGGCCGACTGGTCTTCGTACTCCTCGAACTGGGACGGAACCCCCCCTCGACGTTTTCCTTGAGGCAGCTGTTAAAGCCCTTAATCGCCTCGCTCCACTTCCCCTTATCCATGGCCTGAAAGGCATCCAGCATACAGGTCTCTACTCCTTTTTCATCAGCAACCGACTCCTTCAGGCGGTCATCCAGTAGCTCAAGTTCCTCGGAACTGAGATCCTCGTAAACGGATTCAGCACCCGTAAGGTCCTTTTGGTCGGATTCGATGCGATCGCTCAAGGCCGATTGATCGAACCCTTTCCTCTCGAGGAAATCATTAAGTTCGGAAATCAGTGTTTTCGTCTGGTCATCCGTTTGGGCATCCTCGTCGGAGAGTGCCAGCAGGTCGAGAAGTTGATGGAGTAAATCCTCATCCCACTCCAAGTCCTCGGTTGATTTCTCGGCGGACATTTCTTTGCTTGAACCGGAGATATTAGTATCGGGAATTTCTTCGTGGTCCAGGGTCTCCACGGCTTCGGGTTGATCGTGAAGCAGCTCCTGCAACATCTGCTTTATGGTATGCTTGTCCTCCCGTAGGTTCTCCAGGTCGAGAATCATTTCCTCTGGTACATCCGAGTTATCAAGTAATTTCTCCGGGATTCCCTCACTCTCCAGGAGATTTTCCAGGACCTGCTGACGGGTCTTTGAATCATTCAGCTTCGTCATCTGGGCCATGATGTACTGAACGAGGTCCTCCACTTCACCGGTCTGTTCCCTGAGCGATTCAAGGTCGACGTCAACACCCTCCGGTGCTTCCGTCATCCGTTCGCCGAGTGTCGCCACAAACTCCTTCAGACGGCGTGGTGAATCCGTCTCCGTAACAAAGTCAAACGCTTTACTGAATTTGGTTTCCTCGGAGGAACCAGCCCTACCATCCCCGTCCGACTCGTGCTGTGGTGCCGCCGGAACTTCCTTTGTGTCAAGCCACTCCGCCTCATTTGGGAGGTTTTCGAATTCCTCCTGATCCACCCACTTCGTATGGTAATCCTTAACGTGCACACTTCGCTTGCCGAAGTTACGAAGCTTCCGAATGGCTTTTTCATCGAGGGTGGTTTTCCTGGGGAAGAGAAGCTGTTCGTTCCTGTTGTTCACGTCCCGTGCAAGGACCATACCGGGATCGGCTTCACGAAGACGGACAAGACGCTCCGTCGGGACCTTGACTTTGAAATGGGTCTCCGTTGCACCATTTGACGAAGACTCGGTTTCCGTAACGTTCTCCGGCATTATTATTGTCCTTATAAAGTATCAAATATATGAACCTCTTTGATCCTAGTAACTAGTTTATCAGGGTGAAACCTCGGCGAATACACAAGGAGTTTTAGGATTCCCGGGTCGCTCTCATTCAGCGGGCGACCCCATAACCACAATCGTAGAACCAACAAGGGTTTCTTGGATCAGAGCAACCGGACTAATAGTTTCCTTCGCTAAGCTGTTCATAAAAGTACCTGTTACTGCAGGTCAGTGTGAAAAAACCGCCTACTCAATAGAATTAATTCCTTCTCCGTTTATACAGTCAAATAATCCGTACAACTCCAACTACAACGGCGGCAATCTCAAGAAAATTAAAAATGTCACGTTTAGTACTACTTAAAGACTCCTCCATCGGCGGGAAGGATTTTTTTCGTATAGTACGCAACTGAGCGTTTACAGCCAGTATCAAACCTCAATAACACCGATCAGGGCATCGTCGTCTTCACGGCCGAACTCCGAAAGAAGCCGGGCCGCATTCGTTGTCGGACTGGCCGCCCGGAAGGTTGAATTAAAAAACGACTTTCGAGGCCGATCAACCCCGTCAGTATGTAAAACAAAGTGATTGACGCCTTCAAGAGAAACGCTCCGGACCTGGATAGTCGGATCGTTGTAACCGACCGTTCCGTTAAACGAAAGCAATTCCTCACGGGTTCGATCGCCAATTTTCCAGGCTTTAATATCACCAACAGAACAATACTGGAAACAATTTTCCCCGGCGGGAAGCCGACCGAGAAGCATTACGGCCCCCCGGGTCGATTCAAGCTTTTCGTGGATCAACTCAAACAGGACCGCCACGGGTTTCTCACCGTTTTTCTCAATCGTTTCGGCAGCCTTCACGCTTGCCTCGGCGGCTTTTTGACCCTTCCTGAGCCCATCGCTTATCAGAAAGACCTCACTGTCCTGAAAATCCCAGGAGCCCCACAGGTCACCGCTCGTGTTCTCGTAACTGTTCCACCAGCAACCCCATTTCGGTCTCAAGGGCTCAGAGGGTTCACCAAGGGTAGCCGTCAAAGTAAGCTGACCCGAATCCGCCAGTAGACCCTGCACCTCAATATCCTGAGAATTAACCATGAATTTAAGCTCAAATAAGTCCCCATTACTGTAGGTACCATTCCGTATCCTGCTGGGTGGTTTCCCCTCGTAGCAGCAATCAAGTCGTTCTCCTCTCGATGATTGTCTCCGCAGCAAGCGAATCACCCCGTCCAGTTCCGACTTCCCGTACCAATCAAGCAAGTTGTCCAGTAATCCGCCAAGATAGGATTTCATTTGCCGCGGGAGTGACAACGAGGTTACTGAGGGAGGAATTTGTTTCCGGTCCGAAACAGAAATAACCTCCTGCCGAGGAACCCCAGGAGGTAACATCATTAGCTAGCAGTCATCCTGGTGAATTTCAAGCTTCATTGAGGGAATCCAGGACCCGCTCCACGGTTTGCTCGGCTTTAACTTCCGGAATTGAAAGGCCCATCTGCACCAGCGTCATGGCCACTTCGGGTTGGATCCCAACGAGGTGGGTTTAAACCCCGTTGAGTTTGGATCCCTTTGAAAGTTCGTTAAAAATTCGTGCCATGTACGAATCCATGGTAGAAAGTCCGGAGACATCGAGAATGACGGCTCGGACATTGGTCTGGGATAGTTCATCGAACAGGCGTTCTTTCAGTGAGGACAGCTGGTCGTCCTGAACATCACCCTGAAAGGAAATCAGGAAATCCCGACCAAGGGGGATAATTGGAATTTCCGGTGTACTCATTGTTTCGAACCTCCGCCCGGGGTAATCTGAAGTCCAACTGTTTCAAGTGCACTTTCCAGGGCCGAACTTAAATCGTGATGTGTTTCGACACTACCCAGGTCGATGCCAAGGTCGACCAGGGAATGGGTCTGATCGGGTTGGATGCCGGATACCATGTACTCCGCCCCCATAAGACGGACGGCTTCCTGGAGATCGAGCAACCGCTTGCTGACATCGGTGTCCATCATCGAAACCCCCGAAAGGTCCATAATAACGACCTTTGCACCCGTTTCCCGGGTTCGCCGTAAAAGCTTCTCCATCAAATCCCGAGTCCGATCACCATCCATGTCCCCGACGATGGGAACGGCAAGAATATTTTCCCAGAGTTGAATAACGGGAAACTGGTTACTGATAGTACTGGTTTTATTGGTCATAATACTGGCCTCCGTCTGGATTCATCAGATCAATCGTTCAAGTCGATACCGAACCTTACTCCTTGCGAATAGCCACCGTAACCCTGGTGCCTTCCCCGGGCCGTGAGTCTATGTCAAAGTCATCGGCCAGTCGTTTTGCCCCCGGGAGCCCCACACCGAGTCCAGTGCTTTTGTCTCCACTGTAACCGTCCTCCATGGCCCGCTCCACGTTCTCAATACCGGGACCCTGGTCCTCAAAAACGGCCCGAATTACACGGGCACCGTCCTGAGGTACCTCGACCTCGACGGTACCGCGCTGCGCTTAGTTGAGAATATTGCGTGATATTTCACTGGCAGCCGTGACGAGTTTCGTCGACTCGTAATCGCTGAATTCACAGTCGCTGGCATAATCCCGCAGTTTACCTCGAAGATTGTTTAAGTCCCTGTCGTCTTCAATCCGAAAGGTCTCAGTAACCATCCTTGACCTCCTTCACGGTGGAAATTGTTAAATTACTCAGCCGCCTCAAGCTGATAGAGTGAATCGCCACTCCGGACCAGTTCAAGTAACTCCTCGGAAGGAATTGGCTTTGCGAAAAGAAACCCCTGTGCCGTCTCACAACCGCGATTCTTCACAAACTGAAGTTGTTCCTCCGTTTCAACACCTTCCGCAAGAATCTTAGTACCAACCCGTTTCCCGGTTTCAATCATCATGTCGACCAATTTCTGGTTCTTCTGGTAGACATCGTCAAAATCAAGGAAGCTTCGGTCTATTTTCAACTCATTGATGGGAAATTGAGAAAGGTACTCGAAGGTGGCATGACCGGTACCGAAATCATCCAGGGCTACCCTTACTCCGAGATCCCGGAGGCTCCTCAGAACCTCCCCCGTTCGGCCAACATTCTTCATCATTGACGTCTCAGTGACCTCAATTTTAATCAGCGACGGCGGTAGACCCGTCCCCTCGAGGAGTTCCTCTATCTTTTCAACGAGGTAATTGTCCCGGAACTGCCAGGCGGAGATATTAATGCCGACGGGGATCTCCCGGCCGGTCGTCCGGTACCAGGCTTCGGCCTGGTTAACGGCCTGATGGATCACCCAGCGATCAAGAAAGAGAATCTGCCCGGTTTTTTCGGCCAGTGGAATGAAGGCCCCCGGGGAAATCAGGCCACGCTCGGGATGGTCCCAGCGCACAAGCGCCTCGGCCCCACAAACACTGTAATCCTCGAGGGAGACTATGGGTTGATACTTCAGGAAAAACTGATCTTCATCGAGGGCATCGTAGAGGTCGTTCTTCAGGGCAACTTCATCGCGTGTCTCCTCGGCCCGTGAGGTATCGTAGAACTCACTGGTACTGCCGGCCTGACGGGAGGCGTTATGCTGGGCAAACTGCGCTCGGTCGAGTAACTTACTGGCGGTAACGCCGTTCTCACCCCGTGCCACTCCAATACTGACGGAGATGTTAAAAGTCTTACCGGCGATCTCAAACGAGTCCCTGGTGGCATTCCTTAACTGCTGAACGAACTCCTCGACTTTCGCCCGGGAGGATGCGTCATTCATTAAATAAATAAATCCCAGGCGCGGAAGTTCGAAAGCGTCCACCGTATCGGGGATAAGGTCACTGAAGTGGTTCTTAACCTCATCGTAAATAACCGATCCATTTATTTCGGAGGATGCGGCACAGAGCTTGCTGAATCCGTCAATTCGAACAAATATTACTGCAATTGACCGGTCCTCGACCGGACCGTGTCCTAGCCTTTCGGACAGCTGATCAACCACAGTACGCTCACCACTTTCCGGTCCTGAGTGTTGTCGTGATGCTTTAATAAATTCCAGGCCTTTCCGAGCACGCCAACTCAGGTGTTCCCACGCGGAGTCGCTCCAACCAGCTTCCGATCCCTTGGCCGGCCTGGCTGAATGGACCCAGTTAGGTTGTGAAAAACTTCCTGGCGGCCGTTTCGACCACGTGGTTATAACTATAGACCGACCCTCCCGGGTCTGCGACGGAAATATATGCTCCCGACCGGACTGTCAGTCATGTCCGATCGACCGAAGTCTCACTTTTCCAATTTTCACATGACTTTAGGTCCTGCCCGCCGGAAAGTTTCTCCTTCGTCCTGGATACCAAAATATGAAACGCTATGGACACTGCCGCAAATGTTAGTCTCTAAGCGTCCCGGCAGGGAGCAGGTAAACGACGGATGGGATCAACCTCCCATTCCTGTTGATCGCACTGAGTGTTTGAAAGGAGGTCAGCCCTGTATGACAGTTAACGACAGAGGAATCTCGTCACCGGACTTCCCCAGCGGTTTCCTCAGTTCACTCTCCGAACACGTCACCGTCCTCAACACGGATGGTCTAATTGTGGCAAGCAGTGAAAGTAGTGAAACCGGGCCGGGATTCACCGGAACTGATGGTTCGGACCATCCGTCGGATCCAATTGGAGCGGATTACGTTTCGGCAATCCGGACCGACCTCAACGAAAACCGCGAACCGTTTCTGAGAGGCCTTCGGGACGTTCTTAGCGGTCGAGAACAGGAATTTAACATCGATCATTCAGTCAGTTCCCCCGGCGGGGAGAAATGGTTTGAAACCCGTATCACGAACTTCGAGCACGCCGGCCGGCGGTTCATCACCGTCAAATCGACCGACATTACCGAGCGTAAACTGCAACAGACCAGACTCGAACAAAACCAGAATCGACTGAATCGACTCATTTCCGAAGCTCCCACGGTCATCTTCTCCCTCGAGACCGAACCTCCCTTCGACACCACCTGGATGTGTCCCAATATTGGTCACGTGCTGGGAGAAACCGCCGAGGCTTACGAAAACGATCCACAGCTACTCTGGAAAAAGATTCCCGAGGACGACCGGCGGAAAATAAAATCCACCCTGGAGAAGATTCCAGCTGAGGTTAATAAGACTGTTGAACACCCCTGGGAGGGCAGTGATGGTAAGGACTGGCTTCGGTCGAACTTCCGATTAATCCAGGATCCTCAGGGTAACCCTGTCAACATTGTTGGTACTGCCACGGACATAACCGACAGAGTCGAAACCAAACAGAAACTCGAGACAACCCGGCGCCGGTTCCAGGAGCTGGCCAATCACCTGGAGCAGGTCTTCTGGATCGTCGACGTGGATTATTCCAGCTACGAATACCTCAGTCCGTACTTCGAGGAACTCTGGGGCCGCCCCCGGGATAATTTTCGGAGCCTCCCGGAGGACTTCCTCGATACGGTCCACCCCGAGGATCGCGACAGGGTCCGGGAGAAACTCCAACAACAGAAAGGACAGGAGTACACACTCGAGTACCGGATCCAGCAACCCGATGGAACGGTACGCTGGATTCGTGACCGGGCGTTTCCAATCCGTGACGAAACCGGTGACGTCGTGCGCATCAGTGGTATCTCCGATGACATCACCGAACGCAAGCGGAACGAGGAAAAGCTGAAGGAACAGACCGACTTTCTTAACGCCGTCAACGATAGCATGCCCGGCGTCGCCTACCAGTTCAAGGTAAGTCCCGATGGCGAATTTTCGTTTCCCTATGCCAGCAAGGGATTCGAGGATCTTGCTGGTGTCAGTGCCGAAGCCGCTATGGAGGACTTCGAGAACACGCTCGAGAACGTGCACCCCGACGACCTCGAGGGCCTGCTGGAGAGCATCGAACCAAAAGCCGAGAACCTTGAACCCTGGCAGCACGACTTCCGAATTCTGCATCCGGACGGCCCGACGAAGTGGGTCCGGGGATCGTCACTTCCCGAAACCCAGGACGACGGTTCCGTTCTCTTCAGCGGTGTGTTGATTGATATTACCGATCAGAAACAGCTTGAGCAGGAGCTTGAAAAGAAAACGGCCCGCCACGAACTGGCCCAGGGCCTTGCCGACCTTGGTCACTGGTCCTTCACCGTCCCGGAACGGGAACCCACCTGGTCGGACGAAACCTATTACATCTTCGGTCTCGACCCTGATGAAACCGAGCTCACTTTTGAGGATATCATGGGGTACTACCACCCTGAGGACCGGGAACGCTGCCTGGAGTTACTCCGGCAATCCATCGAGAACAACGAGAAAGTTACGTTTGAGGCTCGTATCACTCGTCCGGACGGAGACATTCGTCACATTGACGTGTATGGTCTTCCCCGAACTCACGAAAACGGAACCGTCCGGGAAATGTTTGGCGTCATTCAGGACATCACCGATCAGAAGCAACGTGAAGAAGAACTGGAACGAAGCCGTGAATTACTCCACCAAACGGAAAAGCTCGCCAACACCGGCGGCTGGGAAGTCGACGTGGAAACCGGCCACCAGCGCTGGACCGATGGTACGTACTATATCCACGACCTTGACCCGGATGATTTTGATCCAACCGTGGAAAATGGTATCGAGTTCTACCATCCCGAGGACCAACCCGAGATCGAACGGGCCGTTCGGCGGTGCATGGAAGACGGGGAATCCTTCGGCGTCAAACTCAGACTAATCACCGCCGAGGATCGATTACGATGGGTGAACGCAACGGGACAACCGGTGTACGAAAACGGAAAAATCGTAGCGGTTCGTGGCGCCATTCAAGATATTACGAAAGAACAAGAAAACCAGAGGAAAATAAAGAAACAACGAAACCGGTTTCAATCGCTCTTTGAGGAATCCCCCATGGGATTATGGGAGGAGGACTGGTCTGGTGCTAAAACGTATCTCGAGAATCTTGAACTCCCCTCGTCCGAAGATCTAAAAACACACCTGAATAATAATCTGGATTTAATTAAAGAGATTGTTGATCAAATAGAAATTTTGCTGCCGAACCAGCGGGTCGTCGACATGCTTTCGGCAAGGGACAAAGACCATCTAAAGGAGAATCTCAGACAACTACTAACCGAGAGCAGTTACCATGCGGTTCGAGAGGAGCTGCTTGATCTCTGGGAGGGGGCGACATCCCATACCTCGGAGAACACCATCGAGACGTTTAACGGTGACCAAAAGGAAATCCGTCGAGACCTTCAGCTTGTTTCCGGTCACGAGGACGACTGGTCACGTGTCTTTGTCACCTACCAGGACATCACCGACCGGAAAGTCGCTCAACAGGAACTCCGGAAAAACCAGCGGCGACTCCGACAGGTAACGGAGAACATCGAGGACGTTTTCTGGTTGTCCGATCCGGACAAAAACTTCATTTACGTGAGTCCGGCGTTCGAGGACATCTGGGGAATTCCGGCCGAGGACCTCTACGAGGACGTCGGGGTCTTTTTTGAAATGATCCACCCCGAGGACCGGGATCGTGTCCGCGAAGCCATGTTCAACGATCAGGCTACGGGTGACTACGACGAAGAATACCGCATCATCCGTCCTGATGGAGAACAGCGGTGGATCCACGATCGTGCTTTCCCCGTTGCCGACGACGATCTTGACGAACCACGCATTGCTGGTATCGCCGAAGACATCACCGAGCGTAAGGAGCGTGAACAGGAATTAGCCCTGAAGAACCGCGTCGTCGAGGAAGCACCCATCGGTATTTCCATCCTCGATCCGACCTGGGACGACAACCCGATCGTTTACGTTAATGAGGCCTTCTCCGACCTGACCGGCTACAAGGAGGACGAACTTATCGGCAAGAGCCACAAGTTTTTAGATGGAGAGAAAAGCGATGCTGAAACAACCAACGAGCTGCGACAAATCATCGAGAACGGTGACTGCGGCTCGGTCGAAATTGAGAATTACCGCAAGGACGGAACGACGTTCTGGAACCACGTCACCCTTGCCCCCGTTCGGGATGACGACGGAACGATCACTCACTACGTGCGCTTCAACCAGGATACCAGTGACCGAAAAGCAACTGAACAGGAACTCCGCGAGAGTCAGCAGCGTTTCAATCAGCTCGCCGAAAACATCAGTGAAATCTTCTGGATGTTCAACGAGGATTTCAGCCAGCTGCTTTTTATAAACAGTTCTCAATACGAAGAAATCTGGGGTCGGAATGCTGAGACCCTCTACGAGGATCCCCTGGACTTCCTCAAGGGAGTACACCCTGAGGACCAGGATAAACTGAGACGGGCCATGGAAAAGACCATGGAAGGGATGAACCAGAAAATCGACATTCGTGTTAACTCCGCCGAGGACTTCGGTCGATGGGTTCAGATCGAGGGGGTTCCCGTGCTCAACGACGCCGGAGACGTCACCCGTATCACCGGCACAATTAACGAGATCACGGAACGAAAAAACACCGAGGAGGCCCTCAGGCAAAGCGAAGAACGCTTCCGGCAGCTCGCCGAGAACATCACGGAGGTCTTCTGGATCACCGACGTCGGAAAACAGGAGATGATCTACGTCAGCCCGGCCTACGAATCGGTCTGGGGACGCTCGGTCGAATCACTCTACGACAAACCTCAGTCCTTCCTCGACGCCATTCATCCCGAGGATCGCGAGCGAGTTGAGGCCGAGCTTCCCAATCAGGTCTCCGGTGAGTACGACGTGGAGTACCGTGTGCAACAGCCCGATGGGGAAATCCGCTGGGTTCGGGACCGGGCCTACCCCATCGAAAACGACGACGGCGAGGTCTACCGGATTGCGGGAATTGCCGAGGACATCACCCGAACCAAGGAACTTCAGCGCGAACGGGAGAAGTTCGTCGAACTCGTTGAAAACAGCCCCAATTACATCGCCAGGGCCGACCTCGACAGCAACCTCACTTACATTAACCAGGCCGGTGCCGATATGATCGGCGTCGCTGATCCGGAGGAGGCTATTGGAGATTCCCTGGAGGAGATCATAGCTGATGAAGAAGCCGGCAACGTCGAGAACGTCCTTTCAACCATCGACGACGAGGGCATCTGGCAGGGGGATCGGAAAATCCTGAACCGCCGGACCGGTGAAGTAACCCGCGTGATGATGAACGCCTTCATGATCCACGATCCCGAAACCGGTGAGCCGATACGCTACGCCGCCGTTGCCACGGACATCTCCGATCAGCTCGAGGTCGAAGAACAACTCCGGAACATGATCAAGGAGAAGGAAACCCTCCTGCAGGAGGTCCATCACCGGGTGAAGAACAACCTGCAGGTCATCCTCGGTCTGCTCGGACTCCAGGCCCGAAAACTGGACAGTGAGGTAGCCAGTGAGGCCCTCGAAAACAGCAAGCTACGGATACAGTCCATGGCCATGATTCACCAGAAACTCTACGAAGAATCACACCTGAGCAACATAAACTTTCCCGAGTACGTCAAAGACCTCGTGGAACAGATACGGGCAACTCAGATTGATCCTAAGATTGATCCGTCGTCGGAGGTCGAAGTCCGGACGGATGTACAAATATCAAGTCTTGAGACTGATACGGTCATTTCCTGTGGCCTTATAATCAACGAACTGGTCACGAACTCGCTCAAACACGCTTTCCCGGAAGGGACATCCGGAACAGTTACCGTCGAATTCTTCACGGATGAATCGATGGACCACCACCTCGTTGTTTCCGACGACGGCCAGGGTATCAGCCCCGATCAACTGGAGGAAAAAGAATCCCTTGGTTATGAACTCGTTCGAAACCTTGCAACACAACAATTGCACGGGGAGGTCAAGCGGGAGGAGAACGATGGACTGAGGATTGAGGTCGTCTTCCCGTCAACTTCGTTTCGCTACGAATGAAGTAATCCCTGCGAAATTCGTCTTAAGTTGTTTTTACGATTCGATAGAAACAAAGCTAAACCATCCAGCACAGAGGAGTTATTGCGATGAGTGAACCGAAGATATTACTTGTAGAAGACGAACAGATCGCCGGCATGGACATCCGGGAAATGATCAAGGAGGCCGGCTACGAAAGCGTCACCCTCAAGAACACGGCTGAATCGGCCCTCGATTACATCAATTCCGACTCCGTCAACCTGGTTCTCATGGACATTAATCTTCCCGGTGAGAAAGACGGCATTGAAGCAGCACGGGAAATTAACCAGAATCACGGAATCCCGTTGATTTATTTAACGGCGTTCTCGGACGAGGAGACCCTTCGGCGGGCGCGCTCGACTCAGCCGGCGGGCTTTCTGGTCAAGCCCGTAACCAGGGCCGACGTGAAAGCCAGCATCGAAATGGCCCTCGGCAATTCAACAAAACCCAGCCAGGAGTAGCTTGACGAAATTTTCAGTCTATTCAGCATCCGAACGGGCTCAATCAATCCATGGTGGTCGGCCCTGATTATGCCCGCAGCAATTCGAAGTGATCCCCGATAAGTGTCCGGTCGGACGTCTCCTCGACGAGGAAGAGCTGAAAGATGGCAAAGACTTCCTCCCCTTCGTTTATCTCGGCCCCGGAAACCTGAATTTGAAGATCGACTGTTTTACCCTTGTACCCAAGGGTAACCCTCCTGGTGGCCTGTTTACCAATGACAGCCATCTCACGCATCTCCACAAAAATTGAAGGATCCAGTCCCGACTGACTCCAGAGAGGCAACTCCTCGATGGCCTGACCGATAACCACGTTGGCCTCAGCCTTCAGGAATTTCTTGGTGGATTCATTGATTTGAAGAATCTCCCCTTCCTCGTTGGTCAGGAAGCAGATGGCCGGTGAACTCTTAAAGACGTCAATAAATAATCCTCCTACCTGGTCGGTAGGATCCCTTAACTGTTTCTGGAAGTCACCCGGGTGCGAGGTTACGTCACTCTGAAAGAGTTTAACGGACGGGATATCAAGTACCTCGGCTATGCGGAGGAGGGCTTCAACGGATGGGTTGGTATCGCCGCGCTCAATCTTACCGACGTACGTTTTATCGTAATTACACTTCTTCGAAAGGGTTTCCTGGGAGAAGTTCTTTTTCTTACGGTAATACTTCAAATTCTCACGAACTGTTTCAAGCATAATGAGACCCCTGAGGACCGCAATCTACGTTGACTAAGAACGACGATATTCGTACCGAAAAAATCATTTATCAAGAGGTCTTCAAGCAGGGTATGCCCTGCAACCACAAAGGCACTATACCAAAATTCGAGTAAATTGATATAAAAACCTGTGGAAGGAATCATAATCATGTCAGTTTATAGAACACATCAGTTTAAATTTTCTAAAAAAAACACGTTTTATTCTTTACTGACCGATTTCGATATCAATCCGTGATAGCTCTATCGAAAACCCGGAAGGGTATTTGGGCTAGTTTTGGTCGAGGAATTCCTTGTGACAGGTTAGAACCGGCGTGGAACCAGAACGGATAGACGAACGTTAAAAGGAAAACCTCTTTTTGATGGCCTCGGAGATACTCCGGGGAGTCGGTGGTTCCTTGCGAACCATGGCGACCGTAGCCGTCGTTTTCACGGCAAGTGTCTCCGGAATTGATCCAAAGAGAACCCGCTGGAAGGGTCCAGTTTCGGTAGCCCCGACACAGACTGTGTCGTATTTGTGGGACTCTTTGAGTAATGTCTCCTCAATGTCCGAAGAATCAATAATCCTGGAATCGAAGTCACTTGTCGGAATGGAGAGTTCCTCGGTAACAGTTTCGATAATGCCGGGGTCAGTGTCAGTGTCCGGTTGGTTAACGTGAACGAACGTCAACGACCCGTCGGGCGTTCCTTTGACAAACTCATGGGCCCGTTTGGCCGCCAGCGTGGCGTGTCCACCGGACCCCAGGAAGGCCGCCATGTCCCGGATGTTCGTTTTCTTTGATTTGACCAGTGTAACCTCACAGGGGGCTCCCTGGACGACCTGATCGATGTTAGAGCCAAGAATATTGTCCCTGGCGCTTCTGTCCCCTTTCCAGCCCATCAAAATCTGATCGGCCTCCTCCTCGTCTAGGACCGTCAGTATACTTTCGCCGATATCACGACCAAAGATCGCCCGGGTCCGGAGGCCGATGTCTTTTTCCTCGGCAAAATCACGGGCCGTGTCCAATAGACTTTGCTGTGTTTGAATACGTTGCTCTTCAAACTGAACGTTTTGTGCAAGGGCCGTCTGATCGGGAACTTCGGTGATGTTAACCACAACGAGTTCGGAGTCCTCGTAATTTTGAGCGCTGGCTGCGGCCAGCCGGAGTAAGTGTTGTTCGGTCCCCGGGTTGGCAATGGGAACAACGATCCTGTAGCCGGATTTTTGTTCCCGTTGCTGTCGTTCGTGAGGTTTTAAAATTGCCTCGCCCACGAGGTGTTCGTCCGTGGATCGCGTCCTCGCGTAGAGAAGATACCAGAGCACCGACAGGAGCATGATTCCAACGCCAATACCGATAACCAGGGCATCCATCTGAAGGAGAATGATCACCGTAAGTATCAACCCGCTAAGCGGCACGAAAGGGTAGAGGACAGGCGGCAGCCTGAAATCCGGTTCGTAATCGGCCGGATCCGCTCGACGCATAACTATGACGGCCACATGAACAAGGGAATACGTGACGAGGTAAGTAAAACTGGCGACGTTGGCGAGGGTCTCAATACCCGTACCGATAAGAATTAACCCGAGTATGAGAAGCCCCGTCACAAGAATAGAACGGTAGGGGGTCCGATAATCCTTGTGAACCTCATTTAACCACTCCGGTAAAATGCGGTCGCGTCCCATGGCAAAGTTGACCCGGGCCGCGGACAGGATCGACGCGTTTGCGCTCGACACGGTAGCAAGGACCGCCCCCGCTACCATCATGAGAGCCCCCGGCGTTCCCATAAT
>JBDGPI010000222.1:5464-10474 GCA_042219765.1 Salsurabacterium abyssinicum (SeqCode) | reverse complement strand
AACCGGGATTCGTGAGCTGGCAAGTTCCGGTATTGGCAGGATACCCGTCGACACAAACATAACGAGGACGTAGAGAATGGTGGGGGTAAGGACGGAGGCAATCATGGAGAGCGGAAGGTTCCGGGCGGGTTTTTTTATTTCCTCGGCACTTGTCGCAATCACTTCAAACCCGATGAAGGTAACGTAAACCGTTGCGGCCGTCATCGCCACCGCACTCCAACCCTCGGGGTTAAAGGGCCTCAGGATCGACATATCGACTTCGAAAATACAGAAGGAAAGAAAAATTACGATAAAAACTACCAGTAAGATGACGATACCATTTTGAAAGGTGGCACTCTCCTTTGTTCCACGGTAGTTCAACATCACCAGGAAGAAGGCCATGATCAAGGCGGTTGCTCCCACGGGAAGCTGGCCGTAGAAATAGGTCATGTACTGGGCAAAACCCAGCATATAAAATGCAGTGGCAAAGGTTAAACCCGACCACATTCCCCAGCCCACAATGCTTCCGAAGAAACTCCCCATGGCCCGGTTGATGTAATAGTAGCTGCCACCGGCCCGGGGCATTCCGGTGGCCAATTCGGAAAGCGAAAGCGCGGCCAGCAGACTTACTATTCCACCGATAGCAAAGGAAACCATACTCGCGGGACCGGCGTTGGCCGCCGCAATACTCGGGAGGACAAAAATTCCGGCACCAATCATGGTTCCAAGACCGATGGTGTATGCCTCAAGAAAACCAAGATCTCTAGCAAGTTCCTGCTCGTTATCCGCCATGGAAGATGACCCCCCGTCCGGAAGACTATCGGTTTGCTTTAGCTTAAGCCAAAGGAGTGCTAACCATTGTACAACATGCACGGGAATGAAAATACTTCACGGGTCCCTTAAAGCTCAACAAATAACGACTTTATTCGCTAGGGAGAATTCTTTCTGGAGGAAAACCCCGATTGAAAGGTCCATCCATAGTGGAATCACGGTAGTGCACCCAGAATTATCGATCCTGACAGCGCTATTGTTCGGGGAGGTCGATCGATATTTGGACTTTCTCCCGGAGGTTGTCCAGATATTTCTGGAGGGCTTTGTTCCGTTTTCGCTTCAACATAACCCGTTTTAATTTCTTCTTGACGTCTTCGAAAGGACGACCCTTAAACTCGTCTTCGTTTTTTTCGTAGTAATTACGCAGCTCGGTATCGGAAGCAGTAACGTCCTTAAGAAGCTGTTTCTTGAATTCACGTTTCTTAATTCGATTCCGAGCTCTCCGGAGAAACGTATCTTCCGTCATTCCCCGTTTTTTAAGGTTCTCCCGAAACGCTTCGGCGGAGCCAGCCTTCTGGACGCCCCGCTTCCACATGACCTTAACCATTGTATCTGGAACCAGGATATCCGACGGCTTCCAGGCGTGCTTGAAGTGCAACTTCCTGATCTGCTGGTCCTTGATTTTTCGACGGATGGTCGATCGAATTTTGTCGAGGTCCGGAGTATCCCCGCTTTTTTTGCGACTATATTTGTTTTTCCACTGTTGAAAGGTTCCCTCGACTATGGATTGGTAATCTTCCTTGGATATCGACTGTTCGCCTATTTTGATGGCGTAACTCGTATCGTGGGCTGATGTTTCGGTCGAGTTTTCAGTGGCCTTAGAGGAGGGGGGCGCCGCCAGAAGAAACACACCCAGCACAAACAACATGGCGAAGGGTAACCACGAACGGACTATTTCGGACATCGTTGAGTCTATACCCAGAGCAAAATCAAGATTCGTTAACCTCATCTAAGAGGAAACCTCCAATCCGGACTTCAAGTTTTCTGTCTACTAACGACTTCTAGCTCATACGGGGTAAATTCTGATTGTAACAGAACAGATAATATCAATACAAATAATAATAAATAATCAGATTATCCCTAACTCTTAACGCTTGAGGAATTATCGGGAACGACATTTCAGGCGAATTAATTTACGTAACCGAGACCTTCCAGTTTTTTCCGAATTTCCTGATCAACCGACGCCGTGCCTCTGGGGGATTGGTTCCGAAGGCGCTGGATCAGGTCCTTGAGTCCCCCGGCATACCGGCTGGCAAGTTCTGGTTGATCGAGGAGACGATTGTTCTGTTCGTAGAAATCGGTTTTTAGATCGTAGAATTGATCCCGGTACATCGTACTGTGGATATATTTATACCCGCCACCAACGAGGGCGTATTTCTGCCCGAACTCATAATTAATTCGATTTCGGAGGTCACGGGGTCCGAACCAGTTTTCCCTGACTTTAACGATCCGGTAAAGTATCCTCTTGTTGAAGGACATTGGGTCGTATTGCCGGCGCTGCAGGAAAGCATACCCGAATTGCCCGGAGCGGTCGGGTCCTGCTAACTGGAGTGGTTTTCCCTCTATTGGTAAATCACGGTCATTCAGAACGCCGCTATCCAGATCCACGGCCCTTAGGACAGTCGGGTACAGGTCATTGGCTTCGACGGTATTACGAATCTCACGGCCGGCGTACCGTCCGTCGGGGAAGCGGACGATCAACGGTATCCGGACCTGCTCATTGTAAAGATGCTTGCCGTGACCCCACCAGTTATGGTTGCCGAGTCCCTCACCGTGATCACCCACCACCATCGTCAAACGGCGGCCCTCCCGGTGCTGTTGTAGACTATCCAGTAACGATCCGACCGCCTTATCCATGTAACGGACTTCGGCGTCGTAACGACGTTGACTTTCGAGAAAAGATTGTCTTGCCGAAACGCCTGCCTCGTCTTTCCCCGGTACTTCCAGAGCAAGCTCCGTCCGTAAGTAGTTCACCCAGCGATTTTGATTACCGGAGACACTCCGAGCAAGCTTTTGTTGTAATTTCGATCGATCAACGTAGGGAGTATGAGGATCAAAGAAATGTACCCAGATGAAAACCTTCTTCGTTTTACTATTGGATTCAATCCATTCTTTTGCCTGACGCAATGTTCTCCTGGCCGGACGATAATCAAGGTCCCGGGTCTCACTCCCGTCCACGGTAACAATCTCCTCCCGGGACTCCGGTTGATTGAGCGTTTCAAACCCTCTGGCAACCCCCGATGATCCAAAATGCCTGTTGGTGCTGACAAACCCTGCCGTTCGGTACCCCTCCTCCCGAAGCACTTCCGCCAGCGTTAAGACGTCGGAACGCATCTTTTGACCGTTCTTCATCAGGCGGTGCTGAAGTGGATACAGGGAGGTCATCATAGTTGCGTGTGAGGGAGACGTGGTTGGCATTGCCGCATAAGCCCGATTGAAAAGGACTCCCCCGGTGGCGAATTCCTCCAGGTTCGGGGTTATTTTTCCTGGATATCCGTAAACGGAAAGGCGATCGGCACGGGTGGTATCCAGGGTAATGAGGACAATAGTTGATGGGTCGGAGTGGTTGCCGGCAGTCAGCTCCGCACCAGAACTGCGATTGAGGATCCTGTTGGGAGTTATAGGTCCCAGGTTTGGGGTCACCTGATAGCCCCGGTGATAACTATACTGCAGACCCAGCCACCCCAGGCAAACGAGTACGGCAATCACCAGGAGACTGGTAAGAAGAAAGGGTACTCGCTTCAAGATGTCATCCTCAATTTCAGGGAAAGCAGAACGGAAATATCAACAAAATTGGAAAGATCCAACATTTACCCTCTGTAATCAACCTTCAACTTTTAACCTTCTAACGTTGAACTTGAAAATCGGGTCGTTTGCTTCGCTTCGAATCCCTCTCATTTTTTTAACCCAGGGGAAATTTAAACGTTCAACTTTCAACATTTCAACTTTTAACAAAGAAAATGGCGGAGAGGGAGGGATTCGGCCACTACGCTACTCGCATCACGCTCGTAGCTGCGTAACCTCACCTCGCTCTCTCAAACTCAAATCCTTTGAGTTTGACCCTGCGAAAGAACCGCCGGGTTCTTTCTCCGGGTCGCTCGCTTCGCTTCGAATCCCTCTCATTTTTTAACCCAGGGGGAATTCAAACGTTCAACTTTCAACATTTCAACTTTTAACAAAGAAAATGGCGGAGAGGGAGGGATTCGAACCCTCGAAGCCCCCTAAAGGGCTTACCCGATTTCGAGTCGGGCGCATTCAGCCGGACTCTGCCACCTCTCCACGCGTGTGCGATAAGATTTAGATAAGTATATAGTATGAGCGGTTTGTGTATGTCTTATTTAATCATTGCCAGTCCTGACAGCAACTTTCGCATCAACACTTTAGGCTTGTATCCGGGTTCTCGCAATCAATCCGGTACCCGACAAACGGAAACGTGATAAATATTAGTGTAACACCAGGCCGACGTCCTACCAGTAACTTGCCCGATAGCCCCAGAGGACTTAAAATTCGGACTTCCAATCATGTATATTTGACTTTTTCTTAAAACAGTTTTCCCGAAAGGTGATATTAATGCGTGACCGGCCCTTGAGGCAACTCTTTCTTGTTCTTTTGGCATCTCTCTTAACCGGTGGCACCCTTTCGGGATGTTCCTCGGACCAGGATAAAACCACTGAAACTGAAAGCAAGACGCTGTCGGTTAACCAGGCTGCCGGTAACATCATTCAACCACTTAACAACCTGAAAACTCAGTACAGTCAGGCCGTCAAAAATGGAACCACGGCGGATAAGGCAGCTTACGAAAGGGTCAACAAAAACCTCGATAAGGCCAAAACCGCCTGGAAATCAACCAGACCATTCCTCAAGAAAAAGCTTCCGGACCAGAAATTCAAAACGGTAAACCGCGGGATGGCCGAACTCGTTAGCTCGGTAGACTCGAAGGTACCCGAAAAGCGGTTGTCCTCCCTCGTGAACGAGATTACCGGTGTCCTATCCGGTCTTCAAACAAAGGGAATTCCCGAGGCCCGTCGTGGCACCGTCCGCAGCATCAAACAGGCCGACCGTGACATCCAGGGAGAAACGACTGTCAGGGACTATCGAATCGGAGCGACTCTAAAACCCTCCCGGCCTATTTACTCCGGTTCAACGACGGCATCGTCCGTGACGAACACCAATTACCAGCTTCGAGTTGTCCTCCGGTCA
>JBDGPI010000222.1:3164-5454 GCA_042219765.1 Salsurabacterium abyssinicum (SeqCode) | reverse complement strand
AAAGCGAACGAAGCGATTCCTCCCGGGCGCCTCCATTACCGCAACAATACACCGCCCGGGTTCGTCGGACCAGGAACCGCTTAATCTTCTGGAAACCTGGGGACCCTACCATTTCTACGGTAAGAACATCGAGGTACCGGCCAGCGCTTCCGCGATTTCCCTTCAAATACTTCCACCTCGTGTCGGTCGCCATGCCGATATGAAGGAGCAGTACATTGACCCTGCTTCCGCTCGCTTTTCACTGAAGACGTCCGGCGATAATTTCTTGGTCCAGGGTCCTGCCCCCGAGCCGACTCCGGAGGATGTCACCCTGGGAGCCGACGTAAGCATGGCACTGGAGGAAGCCCTTTCCACGACAATAAAGTCACCCTATCGCATCGGATTTATCGCCGAACACTCCGAACCATTCTGGATTTTTGACACGTACCGGACCGATGACATCAACACGGACTACAACATCCGTCTTGCAAGGATACCACAGAGTGCCAACCGGCACCTTGAAATTGTCCTACTCGACGCCAAATCCAACCGGCTCATTCCTCATGCGGACGTAAGTCTTGACCTCAAAACAACGGATTCCAAAGCGGTAGCTCAAACCAGACTACCCTTCCTCATGTCCGCCTTTTATCACTACGGTAATACCCTCTACATCCCCTCGGGGGAGTACTCCGTTGACGTGACCATCGGCCCGCCCTCACTTCATACTCTTGAGAAGAACCAGTTTTCGGATACCCGTACCGCAACATTTAACTGGTCCGCCAAACAAGAGGAGAAGAGTAAACAGGCAGAACACGATCATTAAATAACCTATTTAAGCAGTGAGAACGATCCATGAACAAACGTCAGGTGGGTCTTTGTCTCATCGGTGGGTTACTCCTGGCGGCGGGCCTCTACGTGGGCGGGAAATTGTTCATTGGTAGTTCCAACAAAGCCGTTGAACCAGCAGGAAAGGATTCCTCTGTGTCATCCCGGTTCACTCTACGGAAGGGGCGAAGACTCTACCGAACTCATTGTAGCACCTGTCACGGGACGAGCGGTCGGGGGGACGGACCCGCTTCCGAGTATTTAACCAGGGTTCCTCTGAACTTCCACTCCGACACGGCCGCTAATTACAGCCGGAAGCAGCTGTTTAGGAAAGTCTCCGAAGGAAACCCTCGGACCGGGATGCCCTCCTGGTCGGGCACCCTATCCGTTGCTGAACGAAAAGCAATCGTCAGGTTTCTTCTGGAAACGTTCATTAACCCGGGCGGTTCCCGTTAAATTAATCGACCTGTTCAGGTGATTCGACCGGGGGAACCGGATCCCACCCGCTGCTCGAGGAAAAGGGGTGACACCGTAGAACACGACAAGTTGTCAGCCAGAGGCCCCGGAGGACACCGTGTCGTTGGACTGCCCGGATCGCGTAATTGGAACAGCTGGGTTCAAAGCGGCAGTGTCCACCCAGGTAGGGACCGAGAGTATTTTGATATAGCCTGACCAACCAGACAACCAGGGTCCGCAGGACACCGGCCAGTCTACGCATCCTGAAGAATCCCGGCCTCCCCCATTAAGTCCTGGAGGTCCCGGTCGAAATGCTGGCGTTTCAAATCGGAGTGAACGTTGCGTTTCGCCAGAAACACAAGAGGCCAACCTTCCTCGAGTTCGGGCTGTAGCAACCGGAAGCTTTCCCGCATCAACCGTTTGAGTCGATTCCGCAGGGTGGCCTTGGAGGCGGACTTTTCGGAAACAACGAAAGCGGCACGGGTCATTTTATCGTCCCGCTCCCCGAGGAAGAGATGGCAATATTTCCCCTTGAAGATATTCCCGCGATTTAGGATGGACTGAATGCGGGTGGACTTTGTTAAACGCCGTTCCGGGGGAAACGATAGGTCTTTCGACACCGGTTAGCCGAGCATGTCACCCAGTCCGCCCATGTCACCGCCACCGGGAAGGCCCATGTCGCCCATCTGTTCTTCCTTGGCTTCCTCCATGTCGTCGTGAGCGGACTGAATAGCGGACACAATAAGATCCTCGAGCATATCGATTTCATCGGGATCGACGACTTCGTCCTCGAGACTGAGACTCTCGACTTCGCCGTTGCCGTTGATCGTTACGGAAACCACACCACCGCCGGCCTGGCCGGTGAACGTCTCGTCCGCAAAATCGTCCTGTGCCTCTTGAAGCTTCTTCTGCATCTGCTGGGCCTGTTGTAGCATCTTCTGCATATCCATTGTTACAACCTCCGAATTCGAGTTAAGAAGTTGTTCGATTCCAATTTAAGTCTAACATAAATTATCGTTCTAAAGACGAC
>JBDGPI010000222.1:1849-3127 GCA_042219765.1 Salsurabacterium abyssinicum (SeqCode) | reverse complement strand
TCCCGGGTCTGACGGAGGAATTCTTCCCCCTTGTCGAGACTCTTCGTTTCGTCGGTCATTCCATCCGAATTGTCATTTTTTTTTGAGTCCTCCACGCTGAAGACCAGCTCCAGCTCACCCCCGAGAACTTCCCGGCAGGCGTCCTGTATTTGACGTTGATACTTGTCCTTGGCCAATTGATCGACGTGATTGGCGTACTCATCCGAAAAGTCGACCGTAAGACGACCGTCGTCCACCCGGGCTCTGCTGCTATTTCGAAGATAAGCCCGGGCCGGGTTGGGGACTGCTCCAAGAAGCTCCTCCCAGTTCTCGTCGGACAAATTCTGAACCGCCGTATCACTCTCCGGAGAATCGACCGGGGATTCCCCGGAGTCATCGGACTCCGCCGGGGACTCACCACCGGAACGTGACGTACCTGATTCCTTCGAGACGGTGTCCTGTTTGGCCTCACCAACCACGCCGTCCGATTCCGTCGATGTGTCAGCGTCACTTTCCTGTCGGGAAATTGATTTGCCCGGAGAGGATTCCATTGTTTCCAGTCGATCGACAATTTCCGACAGGTTGTACTTCGGGCGACCCTCGGTCAGCCGAACGAATTCAACTTCGGTTAATTCACGCTGGAACCGGCTGTGCTGCCGGAGGGACTGATGTAAGTCCAGTAGCTGTTCGAACATCCAGGTCAGTTCCGTCGTGCGAAAATCCTCCGATAACGCCTGGAGCCGTGGCACCACGTCCTCGGGTAATCCCTCGGACAGAAAATCGGCGTCCGGGTTTTCACGAGCCATCATAACGTTACGGATCATCTCCGACAGATCACTGATAAGCGCCATGATGTCTTTACCACTGCGAAGGTGGTCGTCCAGCAAACCGAGTACTTTTTCCTTGTCCTCCTCCTGGAATGCTTCGAGAAAGGATAAAAGCTGGTCGTAAGGGGCAATTCCCCACGTATCACTGACGAGTTCCTCGGTTACCCGCTGGTCGCCGCCCTCGGCAAAGCTAATCATCTGATCGAGGATGCTCTGGGCGTCCCGGAGACTCCCCTCGGCAAACTTAGCTATTAGAAATAGCGCCTCGTCCTCAACGTCAATGTCCTCTGCCTCACAGATGGACTGAAGTGACGACGCAATTTCGGGGGTTGGTATTAGCCGAAAGTCAAACCGTTGACAGCGACTCAGGACAGTATCGGGGACCTGTTCGATTTCGGTGGTGGCAAAAATAAAAATCACGTGTTCGGGAGGTTCTTCGAGAATTTTAAGCAGGGCGTTAAAAGCGGACCGG
>JBDGPI010000222.1:1398-1801 GCA_042219765.1 Salsurabacterium abyssinicum (SeqCode) | reverse complement strand
CAATGATGTATATCTTTCGTCGCTTCCCCGAGGGAGCGTACCGGGCGTTTTCCCTCAGGTCACGCACCTGATCGACGCTGTTGTTGGACGCTCCATCAATCTCGAGCACGTCAACGTCCCGGCTGGCACTGATCTGCTCGCAGGACTCACACTCCCCACAGGGTTCAACCTGATCCGACCCCGGTTCACGGTTCTTGCAGTTCACGGACATTGCCAGTAACCGTGCCGTGGTGGTTTTACCGATACCTCGAGGCCCGCTGAAGATGTACGCGTGAGCAATGCGTCCACTTCGTAAGCTTTCGGTAAGGGTCTGGGTGATATGATCCTGTCCGACCAGTTCGTCAAATTGTTGAGGACGGTATTTTCGGGCGAGCACCTGATACGTCATGGAGGGAAAACGGAT
>JBDGPI010000222.1:0-1384 GCA_042219765.1 Salsurabacterium abyssinicum (SeqCode) | reverse complement strand
CCGGAATCTCAACTAACATTCAAGTTAACAAGGACTCACCAGGTCCCTAATTCGAGCAGCGAAGGCCGGCCTCTGGGGAAAGCGTCCTTCCGGTGACTGACTAAGCTTGGTGTTAGACTTTCGACCTTCGACTTTTGACTTTAAACTTCCTAACCTTCAACTTCTAACCTTTCAACTTTTAACTTTCCAACTTTTAACTTTCCAACTTTTAACTTAAATATATGGCGTGCACCCCGATGTCGAATAGGACCTGAGATAAGCCATACCGTACCGAGCCGCTCGGGCCAAGGAATCCTGCGGCATCTCGCTACTCCTTACCGCTGCTTCCTCCCGGACCTGACGGGGTTCGAAGCGCGGGGATCCGCAGGGCTCAGCCGTCGGCACGGTCTGGTACGGCGGTCTCATCCGGTTCTATCCTCGATCGGGGAAGTCAGCCTCGCGTATTGCGGTTTTCGAGTACAAGGAACCGCTAACTCCCCGCCTAGCACGCCAATATTTATTCATAATTCAGGACAATTTATAAGTATAGGTTAGGTCGGCTTCACACAAAATAACTTGGGCCAAAAGCATCTACTCCAGGACGCTATCTCGGAAGTGATCGGATTAAGTTGGTAAGTTCCAGAAGTAAGCGTGGGATGAGATCTTGGGATACACCGTAAAAGACCCTGAGCCTGCAGCCGACGTTACTCGGAGTCAGTTTTGAAAAAGCCTTCTATGATTGCAAGGTTGGTACTGGCGTCATCGTCGTCGCCGAGCGTCACCGGACTAACGACAAGCGCCAGCTCATCGTCGGGTGACTGATCGTCCAGTGTCATCTCAGCCCAGTAGGAATTGCCCCATTCGGCTTGCTGGAGCCCCTATTTGATCAGAATGTGGTTGTCCTTTCCGAAGGGCACCTCGAGAATCGATTTACCGATGAGGGCTTCCCGTGATGAATTTGCAAACTCGATAAAAGCCTCATTCATCTGCAGTATACAACCGGTCAGATCGGTTATGACAATAAAATTCTTAGCCTTTTGAACGACTTCCGCAAGGAAAGTCTGTTTCCCTCTGTTCGGTTCTCTGTTGTCCTCAAAGAGGTAACTGGCCGGAATATTGAGAACGTCCGATAGCCGAACAATTGATTCCATGGAGGGATCCTTCGACCCCCGCTCGATTTTTC
This sequence comes from Salsurabacterium abyssinicum (SeqCode), assembly GCA_042219765.1. GTDB lineage: Bacteria > T1Sed10-126 > T1Sed10-126 > T1Sed10-126 > CAZEBV01 > JBDGPI01. Next base: position 222 of record JBDGPI010000222.1, on the reverse strand, counting down.
CGATGTAGGTCCGGTCGTAGCCACATTCCAGGGACAGCTCTTCCTGCGTGTATCCCTGTTTGATCCGGAATTTTTTCAGGTTCTGCTCGAAGGTTGAGCGCGAAAAACTGATGATGTTTCACCTCCTTCCCGGCGAATAATTTGAATCCGGTTCGCGGTAAACTTCGCCGGAGTTTACCCAATCCACCATCAGTAAACTACGGACTTTTAGTCCGAAAATAT
>JBDGPI010000221.1:1681-2892 GCA_042219765.1 Salsurabacterium abyssinicum (SeqCode) | reverse complement strand
ACAAAAATCGACCTTTGAAACGCGGGATAAACCCGGTGTTACCGACCGCACCAAAATGCGTTCGCCCTCCCTGGAAAAAACATCCCGAACGGCACGGGATTCCAACCGTCCCGACACGGGCACGTTGCTCAAACAGGGCGGTCACCAGAAACTCATCTGGGGCGGAGTACTGCTTGGGTTGATCATAATTGTCGCGGCAGCCGGGTGAATCCACACAAAGGAACCGACTCCGAACAATACAGTGAACACGAAATACCTGACGTTCCAACAAGAACATCGATAATGGAGGTCTAACCATGCTGAAACTTATCTACCAGGGCGGACTGTTGATGATTCCCATTGGACTGTGTTCCATACTGGCCGTCATGTTCACCGTGGAACGATTTCTCTATTTGTATCGGGAACACACCCCGGCCGATCAGTTCTGGGACGATATCGAACCGCCTCTCCACGAAGCAAACTGGAGCGATGCCATCGAACGAGCCCAGAACTACGATGGCCTCCTCGCGGACATGGTCATTGCCGGGCTAAGCGTGGATCCCCTTACCCCGGGACTCGCCCGGGAAGAAATGGAAGACATGGGAATGGAATTTATCCCGGAACTGGAACGATTCCTTCCCGCTATTAATTTTATTGCACGGGTTTCTCCGTTACTCGGTCTGCTTGGCACGGTCTCGGGAATGATCCAGACGTTTTCGGCCATTGCCCAGGAAGGCATAGGTCAGCCGGATCTACTGGCCGGCGGAATTTCACAGGCTCTGGTTACAACGGCATCCGGTCTGACCGTGGGTATACTCGCACTGTTTTTTCATCACCTTCTATCACAGCGTGTGGACGGAATAATCCATGACCTCGAACTGAGCGTTCGTCGCGTTGAATCCCTACTCGGTGAGAAAAAAGGTGATGAATCATGATGGACGACGATATTTTTTCCCGCCGGGATTCCGATCCACCCTCAATGGGCATTACCATGGCTCCCCTGATTGACGTCGTCTTTTTGCTATTGATTTTCTTTATGGTAACAACCACGTTTCAGATCAAGCCCGGCCTGAACGTGGAGCTTCCCCGCTCCGGTGGAAAAACCGATGTCCCAAACAAACGCTGGGTTATTACGATGACTGAAGAAGGGCAGATCTACCTCAACGAAAACCCCGCTTCGTTATCAAAAATTCAAAAAACAATCTCTAACAAAAACCGTCCCGTCATTCTTC
>JBDGPI010000221.1:1128-1671 GCA_042219765.1 Salsurabacterium abyssinicum (SeqCode) | reverse complement strand
GTATCGGTGCTGGACACGGTCCGTAAATCCGGGGTCACTTCCGTCGATCTTTCCACCCGGCCTTTACCCAATAAAAACCCTTGAACAATCGTATTTGGTGGGCCCTGGGGGTAAGTTTAATAGCCCACATAATATCTTTACTCGTGTTACCCGGCCCGAATCCAATTACCCCCAAAACTCAAAAACCGGATAGCATCCAGGTAAACCTTGCCCCGAAACCTTCATCACCAAGAACACCTCCTCGACCCAAACCTGAACCGGAGAAAAAAATCCAAAAACCCAGGAAAAAGCCCAAGGATAAAACTCCGAAACCCCCTAAGCCCACTCCCGAAAAAAACAAGGAAACCAAATCCACCAAAAACAAGGAAAGCACCGATGAAAACAAGAAAGAACGACCGGAATCTTCCGCCTCATCATCAGACGACCAAAACAAAACACCGGAACAAACAAGCTCCCCCTCCACCACCACGGAGGCTGAAAAGAATCAATCGAGCAATGAACCCTCCCTGCTCAAACGAGGTGGGTAATTCAGCGCTCTAAATC
>JBDGPI010000221.1:0-1115 GCA_042219765.1 Salsurabacterium abyssinicum (SeqCode) | reverse complement strand
ACGACCGGTCCTCCTCCAATCGTAAACGGACACAATTATCGACCCAGACCTCCTTGAAGTAAATCGAGGTTAAGTCCGCCGTTTCCGGTGACACGGGGTACTGGAAAATCCCCATTAACGAACCCGGTGTTCAATCTACGTCCCGGAAGAAAAACGTGCAGTTTCAATTAAACGTAACTCAAAAGGCCGATCAAATTTCAATCAAGGATTGGACCCGGGCAAAAGAAAAAAATCCCGGACCGACGGATCAACGTCGTAAAATTCTCAAACAACCTCTCCCGGAAATGCCGGACTGGCTTGAACAGGCCGGGGAAGAAGTAAAAGTAACCGTACATTTTACCATTCAACCCAACGGCTCGGTGGACGAAATGGAAATTCTCTCAAGCTCCGGTTACACGGAACTCGACGACAAAGTCCTGAGGAGTGTTCGAAATTGGAAATACGAATCAAGCACAAATCCCGAGGATCACGTGGTTCAATTTCAGTTTAAACTCCAACCCGGTAATGAACCGTAATTTTTTTTACATTGAAATTTACGGATTTTTTGCCGACACTATAATTGTCAACGGAGGAAGAAACTTCGACACGGAGGTGATCGAAGGGACCGATTGTTCATGCAACACCGCTTCACCCTGGGTGTCATCAAGAACCCGCACATCGAACAGCTCGAACAGCTTATGGATTACGCATGTGATGCCTTTCAGCACCGTCCTACCTGCCACGAGTACTTCAAATCCATTGCTCACCTTCTTCACCTCGAACGACAGCGAAGAGATGGTCACGAAGACGACATTTACGATTTACCCTGGTCGTTTGACGCAGATCGATTTGAGGCCGCCGAAATCATTCCGATTCGTGATTTCCTGGAACGCAGGGAACAACAATTCCGGGATTCCGAACCCCCGGTTGGACAATTCTTCACCACATTACGGAAAAAAATGGATCAGTTTATCGAAAACGAACTCCAGGAACAAAAACGAAAAGCCATTAAAGCTGCGTAGTTAGGCGGGGTAATTAGGGGAGGATGTAACCAAATAGGCGGGGGTTACAGAATTGATCGTTTATTCGACTTGCAACTGATATCCACGTTCCAATTCCGGGAACTCCTCAGTTTT
>JBDGPI010000220.1:0-3194 GCA_042219765.1 Salsurabacterium abyssinicum (SeqCode) | reverse complement strand
TTGTAAACATCAGTTTGAGAACGACCCGGAGGAATACCTTGGGACTGGTGAAGGAAACATCCACGGTTCGCCTTAGTTCAACGCCATAAATTTTAGTCCGGGAATGCTCGTTGTTGGAATCACACCGTAACGATCGCTTTTTTATGGTGAAGGACCTAGCCGGTCCCTTTTTCGTGGCGAACTATAGCCGAAAATAAACTCTTTCCTATAGATGGGACGAGGGTATTAAGTGGCGACAAGCAAAGATCATATACTGCCTGTGAACCCAGAATCTCTACGAACTGTCACCAGAGCTTTAATCCAAACTTTCTCTTCTTAAGAGGTTGGCGTTCGAAACGACCGTTATCGAACTGCTGGCCATGGCGATCTCGGCGATGACCGGGTGCAGTAGTCCCAGGATCGCGGCGGGAATGGCCACGGTGTTGTAGCCGTAGGCCCAGAAGAGGTTCTGTCGAATTTTCCGGAAGGTGGCCTTCGAGAGCCGGATGGCTTTCACCAGCGCCGACAGCTTCCCTTGCACCAGGGTAATATCGGCGGACTCGATGGCGATGTCGGTACCGCTACCAATGGCAATGCCGACGTTAGCCTGGGTCAGGGCAGGGGCGTCGTTGATACCGTCGCCGACCATTCCGACCATGTTACCTTCATCCTGCAATCGACGGATTTCGTCGGTTTTCTCGTCCGGGAGCACCTCGGCTAAAACACGGTCGATGCCAACTTTGCCGGCGATGGCTTCGGCCGTTCGCTGATTGTCACCGGTGAGCATCGCCGTCTCGAGACCCATCTCTTTGAGGGCCTTCACGGCGTCCGCGGAGTCGTCTTTCAGGGTATCGGCCACCGCCACGATGCCCTCCACGGTCCCGTCCCGGGCGGCGTACATGGCTGTTTTGGCTTCGTCCTCGTATTCTTCGGCCTGCGCCAGAATATTGTCCGGGATCTCAATGCCTTCCTGCTCCATGAGGGCTTTGTTACCGATTACGACCGAGGTTTCATCTACGGTTCCTTTCACACCTTTGCCCGTAACGGACTCGAACTCCGCGGCCTCGGTGGGATCAATTTCTCGTTCTCGAACACCGTTGACTATTGCTTCGCCTAAGGGATGTTCGGACTTGGTCTCCAGTCCGGCCACGACGGCAAGAAAATTGTCCTCGTCAACGGTTTCGAGCGTATAAACGTCGGTCAGTTGAGGTTCACCCTCGGTTAGTGTTCCGGTCTTGTCGAGGACGATTACATCGAGGTCTTTCGTGGTCTGGATGGCTTCACCCGACCGTATCAGGATTCCCTGCTCGGCTCCCATTCCGGTGCCGACCATCAGAGCGGTCGGAGTGGCCAGACCGAGGGCGCAGGGGCAGGCAATCACCAGCACGGCGATCGCCGCGAAAAGCGCCATCGTGAACGTGGTCGAGAGCGACCACATCGCCGGATTCATGGTTGGTAGCTGGCTCCAGATTACGTCCAGCCAGGGAATCCACTCGGCGTTTCGTGCCACCGTACTGGAAAGGGTAGGCCAGAGCATCCAGCTCGCGAACGTCAGCAGGGCCAATCCGAGAACCGTCGGTACGAAGTAGGACGTTATTTTGTCCGCGAACTCCTGGATGGGCACCTGCGTGCCCTGAGCTTCCTGGACCAGTTCGACGACCTGCGAAAGGAACGTGTCGTCGCCGACTTGCGTGGCTTTGACTTTAAGGTGACCCTGCTTGTTGATGGTGGACCCGATGACTTCGTCGCCGGGTTTCTTGGTGACCGGCATGGATTCACCGGTAGCCATGGATTCGTCGACCCCGGATTCCCCTTCGATGACCTCGCCGTCGGTCGGAATCTTTTCGCCGGGTTTGACGACCATGATGTCGCCGACTTTGACCTGATCGACCGGAATTTCCTTAGTTTCACCGTCCCTTTGGACCCGGGCAGTGTCGGCCTGAAGGTCCAAAAGCTTCTTGATGGCCTGGGAGGCCCGCCCCTTGGCCTTGTTTTCAACGTAGCGGCCGGTTAAATGGAAGGCCATGATCATCGCCCCGACCCCGGCGTAGTTGAAGATGGGCAGACCACCCAGCACAAACAGACCCGTCACGAACGATGACCCGGCCCCCATGGCAATCAATACGTCCATGTTGGGGTGTAGGTTGAGAGACGAGCGCCAGGCTGATTTCATGGTTTCCCAGCCGGGCCAGAACAATACGGCCCCTGCCAGCAGGACCATGCCCCAATCGTAGGCGGGGGGACCGAGCACACTGTGTTCGAACCAGCTTCGGAAGAACATTTCGGGGATCATCCACAGGATCACGGGAGTGGTTAAGCCCCAGGCCCACCACATTTTTCGCCAGGATTCCTTCATTTTCTTGACCTGGCGGTCTTCCTCTTCGTCTGTTTCGCCGGGTCGGGAGGCCCGTCGGGCCTCGTAGCCGGCTTCCTCGACCGCTTCGATAAGACGATCGACGGAAAGTGACGGTGAATGCTGGACACTGGCCGTCTCGGCACTGAAATTGACCGAAGCGTCGTCAACACCCTCCAGTGCCTCCAGTGCCTCCTGAATGGTATCGGCACAGGAAGCACAGCTCATGCCTTCCAGTTCCAGCGTCGTGGATTGATTCTCTTCTGAGACGTCGTAACCGGTATCCCTGATGGTTTCGATAAGCGTGTCCCGATCCGTTTGGGAGGTGTCGTAGCTCACGCGGGCCGATTCGGAAGCGAAGTTAACCTCGGCCTCGTGAACTCCGTCTTCTTCCCTTAAGGCATCCTGGATGGCGTTGGCGCACGAGGTACAGGTCATTCCTTCAACGTCGAATGAGATTTCGTCCTCCAATGAGGTTGCCTGACCATTAACGACTAATTCGTAGCCTGTGGCTTCAACGGCCTCCTGGAGATCGTCCGGTACGATTTTTGATTCGTCGTATTCGATGGTTGCCTCTTCGGTAGCAAAATTGACCGAAGCGTCCTCGACGCCATCGAGGCCGGACAGAGTTTCGGAAACTGTGTCCGCACAACTCGAGCACGTCATGCCTTCCACGGGGAATTGTCGTTTAATGGTATCCGTTTCGTTAGTCGAGGCGTCAGTCATGGTTGACCCTCCAAGAATGTATGGATCTAATACTCATACCGCCATTTCAAACATCATAGAAATGACAATATGAGTAATTATCTTCAAATTGTTGTGAAGGTAACCTGGGTTAAGAACGGTAAACCGTTCACTCGTC
>JBDGPI010000219.1:13286-13601 GCA_042219765.1 Salsurabacterium abyssinicum (SeqCode) | reverse complement strand
GGACGTGTCCCACGGATTTGCCCTGGAAAACTACGGACTTAACGTGGCAATCGACCCGGGACAAACCAAGACTTTCACCATCACGGCCGACAAGCCGGGAACCCACTGGTACTACTGTACGTGGTTCTGCTCGGCTCTCCATCTCGAGATGCGTGGACGGTTGCTGGTCGAACCCAGTTCGAGCACGTAACAGCGACTAAATCGTCGGGGTTCCCGCGTCCGGGAACCCCGACTCCATTAATCACCCGGAGGAATATTAAAAATGGCACAGCACACACCGTATTGCCGCACCGACCGCTGGATCATGATCTGCAC
>JBDGPI010000219.1:6875-13276 GCA_042219765.1 Salsurabacterium abyssinicum (SeqCode) | reverse complement strand
AAGGACGTGTCCCATGGATTTGCCCTGGAAAACTACGGACTCAACGTCGCTCTCGACCCGGGACAAACCAAGACCTTCACCATCAAGGCGGATAAGCCGGGTACCCACTGGTATTACTGCACGTGGTTCTGCTCGGCGCTTCACCTTGAGATGCGGGGTCGATTGCTGGTTGAACCCAGTTCGAGTACGTAACCCACAAATCACTTTGGTCAGGGTACCCGTTTAATCGGGTACCCTGAACCTCTCATTACCCGGAGGACTGTTCATAATGGCACAGCACACACCGTATTGCCGCACCGACCGCTGGATCATGATCTGCACGGTGGCCGCGGTTATTTTTATCGGCGCCGCCTTTTTTCATCCCCTTTGGTATACCAAGATGTCGGCTCCTCAGTACCCCGGCGAAGATTTGATTGTAAGTGTCTTTCCCACGGGGAAAATGGATGGGGATTTACAGGAAATCAAAACACTGAACCAGTACATTGGCGTACATATGCCCACGGATATTCCGGAGTTGCAGTTCGTTCCCTGGGTTCTGGGAGTGACCGTGTTTATGCTGGTGATGTCCCTCTGGATTCACCCCGGTAAACTACGCCAGTACTTACTCGGCGGCTCCACCGGTTTAATGGTTCTTCTATTTTTCGGGGGATTGGGAATGCTTCAGTATCGATTATACGTAATGGGTCACAACCGTGATCCCAACCCGCCCCTCGTCGGTTTTGAAGATTTTACGCCTCCCGCCCTGGGTTCTATTAACGTCGGGAACTTCGACGCCCTTATGTTACCGGGACTCGGTGGATGGTTGCTGGCCCTTGCGTTCGTTCTCACGTTGACATCCCTGATTATTGAGTGGCAATTCCATTCTATTCCGGAACTGACAATGGCTGACAAACTTCAACAATCCGATTCTCCAGGTCAGGAACCCATGAAATCAAACGGGGCTGGCTCGAACGAATCCGAACCATCACCTGAAGCGGTCGATACCGCAGACGATAGTGGAGGAACAGAATCATGAAACCGGAAACAACTCGTAGCCTATTATTGCTGGGTGGGGGACTCATTGTACTTATTTCTATATTTGTTGGAGGTATATATCTCATCCCACGCTACCTGGCCGCCAATCCTTACGGATTACAGCGCAGTGACGCCCACGAGGTCGATCCCGACGATATGTACCTGGACGTCACTCCCGTACTCCCCGGAATGGCTAAAAAGATGAATTTATCCCGGTACGTTGATAAAAAGGATTATCAAAATAAATTTCCGTTTCTGGTGGCCCTGAATACCCACACGGGAAACATCCGGGACGTACGGCTCAACGAAGGCAGCAAAATCACTCTCAGGGGACCCGACGGACAAACCTATCCTCCCCTCGAGGATCCGCTTGCGGTTTCGAGCCACCACAATACGTACCTGCTTTACTTCCCCTCCCGGGATATGGAGGGAAACAAGCTGTACAAACAGGAAGAAGGGAATCTGATACTCCGAGTGGCGGGGCTCGGTAATCACTCGGTTCGAACTTTTTCCTGGTATCTCCCTCTGAAGACGATTTCTACTTCAAACTTCACTCTAACACAATGGTTGATGCTGGCCGTGGCCATGTGTGGTGCCATGCTGGTCGTTCTTTCCCCCTGTGCCCTGGAACTTACCATATACTATTCGGGCATCGTGGGGGCGGTGCTCTCCGAACAGGGCGAATCATTTGAACAGGAGTCCGCTCCCATGAAACAACTCAACAATTTCGGTCGATGGAAACTCTTAAGAAACCTCATTGCGTTCACCGTGGGCTTCACATTACTCTACGCAATCTCCGGTGCACTCGTCGGATTGATCGGGGATGGTATCAAAAATCCTCTCGGTGAATACGGGGAATGGTTTGCCCTGTTTGGTGGTTCAATCATTATCCTGTTTAGTCTCAAACTGATGGGATTTATCAACATGTCTTACCTGAGACATCTCTCCCGCTGGATCCGCAACGGACTCCGGAGCGTGTTTTTGCCGGGATCCTTCAAACAGGAGGAAGGTAAGCCCGTTCAGCCCGACCAGGTCAATGTATCCGACTCCTTTTTGGCGGGAATTGGTCTATCATCCGGCTGTCTTTCCTGCATGAGCGGGGCCGTTCTGTACCCTCTGCTTATTTACGCGGGAATTGCATCCTGGTACTGGGGGTTTGTGACACTTGGAGTCTATTCATTGCTCATTGCGCTTCCCATGATGTTAATCACCCTGGGAGGCTGGAGCTGGATGAACACTCTGTCCCACCGGAAGACGATTTCAAAATACCTCAAATACATCAGCGGTTCTATGTTGCTCGTGGTGGGGATCCTCATATTTACCGGACAGGACCGAATCATCACGGACGTGTTCTTTAACGGGATTGGACAGTTCGTTCGGACGATGGGGTGATCCTTGTGAACCCCCTACACGAAATAAACTCCAAAATACAAATTGGACGACTCCGAACATTCAGTCTTCGTGAAATTTTAGTCTGCATCATATGTTTGGGGATGCTTGTTTACCCTGCCACGAGCCATGCCACGTCCCCGTTAAAGAAGCTCGTGGATTCGACTCCCCGTGGAAAAACACTTCAACTGAAGGGAAAGACGTACCGGGGCCCCGTAACCATTGATAAATCGATGACGATTAGCGGAACGAAAAACACACGTATCGTTGGAAACGATAGCGGTTCCGTTATTACCGTGACGGGGACCGGAGTCAAGTTAAACAACGTTCACGTACGGGGGGACGGCGGAAAACTGGACCGGGACGACGCTGTCATCTTCCTAAGGGAATCACAGCAGAGCCAAATTAAAAACTGTACCGTGTCAGCCAACGCATTCGGTATTTACGTCTACGGTGGGTCAGGTCATGTCATACGTAACAACCGAGTTACGGGGAACCGGAGCCGTCGTGTGAGCAACAGAGGAAACGGCATTCACCTCTGGAAGACCACGAATAACCGGGTCATTAACAATAAAGTATCACACGCGCGTGATGGCATTTATCTTTCCTTTGCCCACGACAACCTGATTAAAGCCAACCGGTCCCGGGAACTTCGATACGGGATTCATTACATGTACAGTGAACGAAATCGGTTGTTACAAAACCGGCTGTTCAACAACACAGGTGGTGCCGCCCTGATGTATTCCCGGGAAAATACAATCAAAGCCAATAAAGCCGATCACAACGAAAAATTCGGTATCCTTTTAATGCAGTTGGAACATTCCAAACTCATATCCAACCGTACACACCACAACAACCGCGGATTGTTCATTCAAAACAGTGCCGGCAACCGCCTTGTACAGAATTCGGTCCAACGAAATCACATCGGTGTCTATTTATCGTCCGGCTCCGTCAGGAACGTATTCACCCGTAACATCTTTTCGTTGAACGACAGTACCATCGTTCTCAAAGGAAGCCGGCAAAACCAATGGGCATCCGACGGAACGGGAAACTACTGGGAGGGACATTACGGTTTTGATTCAAACGGGGACGGTATCAGTGATCAACCTCGGAGGATACAGTCCGCAACCGACTCCCTCGTGACGAAAGATCCCCGCTATGCCCTGTTTTTACACAGTCCCCTCGCTGTACTGGTCGATTACCTGGGCGGGTGGATCGATTTCGGGGGGAATGGAGTAAAGGATCCGTACCCACTGCAATCACCGCCCGTAACAACTTTTAAGAACGGAGGAATCCTCCTTGATTAAATACGAGAACGTATCCTTTCGTTATCGGAATGAACCTGTACTCCGGCGGATCAACCTGGCCGTCAACGGCGGGGAAATTGTTACGATCCTGGGTGAAAACGGTTCCGGAAAAAGTACATTGCTCAAGCTTGGTTGTGATCTTCTGGAACCCACGGAAGGGGACATCACCGTCTATGCACCCCGGCTATCCTACCTCCCTCAATCACTTCAGTTTCCCGGCAAGCTCACCGTGAGTGATCTGCTCGATTTTTACGACGAGCTCGAGTCCAAACAGCGAGATCCCACCATCAAACGACTGCTTCAAATAGAGGACGTGGAAACCAGGCGGTTCCGAACGTTATCCGGGGGACAACAGCGCAGGGTAGGACTATACCTGGCCCTGGGCAAACCGGCCGACCTGTACTGTCTGGACGAACCCTTTGCCGGATTATCCCCCGAACTTGTCACTTCGCTTACGGAATACTTACATCAATCCCCCTCCGCGGTGTTATTTTCATCGCACCTCTGGGAACGAGCTGTTTCCATATCCGACCGTGCCTTCCAGCTCCAGGAAGGCCTGCTTTCGGCTCCTTCGAAACCGGAGGAAATACTCCCATGAAACCGTTTTTTATCCGGAGTTTACGGGAAGGATACACCCATTCCACCCCCTGGATTCTGGCCGTTGTATTGTGGGGGGTGGTTCTTGTACCGCTCGGAATACAAAAACTTGGCGTGATTCATTCCACCGTGGGACGAGTCAGTTTACAAATGGTGCTCATGGCCGTTTTGTTACCGTTGATCGTACCGGTATTTCCCGTGTTTCGCAGGGCCGCACGAAGCGAGAACGGCGAAGAGTCTTTCTTACGAATACAGATTCAACCGACCACGTTCCAACAGTTTGGGGAATGGCTGGGAGAAATTGTATACCCTCTACTTGCCGTTACTAGTGCGTTCATTCTTGACGTGTCCATACAGGTCATTCGTGAACAGGAAATGGTCCCAATCGTAATGCTGTGGACGGCTACAATGGTCATGGTTCTCATTCTGTCCGCCGTGGGAACATTCCTGGGCAAGCTCGTCAACGACCGATTTTACGGCCTCATGTGCCTGGGAGGCTCCTGGCTGGCAATGGTTTTCTTGTACGACGTTTTGGTCGGGGGGCTCCTGCTACTGGACCCCCCCGATTCCCTTATACGGGCCCTCGTTACGTTAAATCCCGTGGACCTGTACCGTATGTCCCTCTATCAGTTTTTACCATCCCTTGGCCCCGCTTCCCGGGAAATGTTACTCGGTCCGGGCTGGATCGTTACCGGCCTGGTACTCTGGTTTGGCGTATTTTTCCCGTTAACACTCAGAACGAAAAACAGCATCCTCTAAGATGGCTTCTTTTTCCTGTCCTCACTTACGGGTTTCAAAACAAGATTGCATGCGTCTAAACGACGTTTGCGTCCCGGGACGGACCGGGTGTGTTCTTCCCGATGACACAAACTTCCTCGTTTCCTGGGAAGAGCGCTTTAAAAAACGTCGACAGGATCACTCGGAATCCGGTGATTCCAAATCCCCGGACCCTTAAACAAGGGTACGAGATAGTGTATTTAGAAGTTACATTCTTTTATCTTCATTTTTGTGGTTTTGATAACGGAGGAACCGTGTTTTGATGAACGGATTGTGTAGCGTCTACGATTAAAGGATGTAATCGTAGCGACGCCCTCGGAGGATCACATGATGTGTCCCGGGAATGAATTCATCTATTCACGGTACCTGCATAGATCCTTTTTCCCCGATCATGGGAATCGACCCCTGTTCAGGGAAAATAAATGTTTATAAAGACAATGCGTCCAATTTCCTTGTAACTGTACGGTGAAACGCAAAAGTGTAGTCTTTTATTCAGGAGGTTGTAACGGATGTTTAATCCCGCACACTGGCATCTGATATTGAATCACCTTCCCCTATTTCTCGTGATGACCGGATCGATTCTTTTACCGGTGGGAATCTGGATGAATTCCAGAATGCTGAGAGTCCTCTCACTTATTTTCCTGGTTGGGGCCGGCATTACGATACTTCCAACGTATTATAGTGGTGAAAAGGCCGAACACATGATGGAGGACTACGGGGGGATCAGTGATTCCCTACTGGAACGGCACGAGACCTGGGCCGAGTACTCCTGGTATAGTACCACGGCGCTGGGATTCTTTGCTCTGGTGGGACTGGCCGGGTATTACGTTAAAGAGCAGCTCCCCGTGGCATTTTTTGTGGTGTTATTACTATTGTCACTGACCACTCTCGGTGTTTTAGCACAAACCGCCCAACTGGGCGGAAAAGCCCGGCACGTGGAAATTCGTACCCCCGCGAACCGATAAGTTACCCCAAAAAATTCACGAATGTAATACTGTTAGAATGTTTCCGGTCGGTAGATCAGCCGTCAATGGTACTGAAAAGCACCATTGTCAGCGGGGTTAATCCAGCCGGCAAGCTGTAAGATCGTTTTACAATAGGTCCAGTGTTTGACATGCATTCGAGTGTATAACAGCTTGATTTTTACGACTATTCAAGCCTGACGGCTGTCTCGAAGAGACGTTTGACGCATGAAATTTTTAAATTTCATGCATCAAGCGGGTTAAGCAAACGGTAAATGATGGTTCATTTCTCGTTCGAATTCATCGTTTGTCGCGTAATGTTCTCCAAACACCCGATCCCATATGGATTCTTTCT
>JBDGPI010000219.1:6552-6796 GCA_042219765.1 Salsurabacterium abyssinicum (SeqCode) | reverse complement strand
AAAGGTAGAAAAAAACCTTCCCCTGCCAGCCGGAGAATGAACTGTACAACCGGCTGAACATTTTCACCTTTTGGTCATCCGGATAGGTTATTTTACCGTGGGGATCCCTGTCCATGGGCATCTGTAAAATTTTGGTGGAAAACCCCTTTTCCCTGATCTTTTTCATGGCGGGCTTAATCAGTGTTACGGAACCAAAAGAGACGTAACAGACCTCGGCCGGGTCAAACAGGTCCATGATTCTACC
>JBDGPI010000219.1:0-6542 GCA_042219765.1 Salsurabacterium abyssinicum (SeqCode) | reverse complement strand
GGATAATCCTCCCTCCAACCCTCGTAATACACCATGGGATGAAGGTGAAACGCCACCTTAATTCCCTGATCGGCAATGGTTCGTGCGGCTTCGAGCCGTTGTGTCAACGAGGCGGTGAAATGCTCCTCGTTTTCAATTACCGGAGGTGGATTGAGCGACCAGCTACAAAATATATTGGGCGGGACCCTGTTTTCAACCAGGTACTCTACGTTGTTTGTTTTTGTTTTGAATTCGAGGGAGACGTTGGGGTGATCCCGGGCAAATTCAAAAAGGTCCTCCAGCACACCGAACCGGTTTCCCCAGACCAGCGAATCCGAGGATTGACCGGTACAAATGTGATAACGCTGATCCGAGTCAAGATCTAAATCATTCAGTTTGGCGGAAAAATTTTCATCAAACACAAACTGGTCGTGGTAGAACGTCTGGATCGAACAGTAACTACAACCCATCGGGCAGTTTTCAACCATATCAATCGTGCGTAAATTACAGCACACAGTTTTTTCCGAGGCGACCGGACAATCCCCGAAAATAGATTTCTCCGATTCTCGAAGTTCCACTCCTTTTTGTGCTGGTTCATCCGGGGAACCTATTTCTTGTTCGTACGAGGTTTCGGACTCCCTTAACTGTTGTAAATTTCGCCGGAGGCGGAATAAAAGCTGCTCCTTATTATCAGTATCCCGGGCCCAGCGATCCCACAGATCGGGCAGGGATTCACGATCCCACATCTGTAGATCGCGAGCGGCTTTTACTACCTGGTAAAACTCCTGAACCGTCAGCCGGTAGTCAAAGGCGATTTCTCGCAACTGCTCCTGGAGTTTTTCATCCAGCTTTTGGTAAAGGTTCTGCTGTTTCATACGTCCAAATTTTTCTGAGTAATCATCAACCGCCATACTATTTCACCAGGGCGGATAACCAATCGGGTCGGTGATTAGACACATACGCACTCTTCTTCCTGGGAACCGTGTTCTACCTTCTCGGGCCCGTCCGTTTGTACAACTTCTCCGATTACGATCGTAGCCGGTGTATCGGGAGAATACTGATCGACTTTTGAAACGATCGAATTCAACCGCCCCCTGATAATCAACTCCTCGTCTCCGTATGCGTTCGAAATTATAGCCACGGGAGTTGTCGGCGCTCTACCGTGTTCTATCAGCTTTTGCTTTATTTTCTCCAGGTTGGTAAGACCCATGTAAATCACCAGGGTTTTCCGGCAGTTTGCCATGCAATGCCAGTCCAGACTATCGGCTCCTTTACCGGTCGCCTCATGACCCGTCATTAGCGTTACTTCCGACGCAATTTCACGATCCGTGAGTGCGTTTTCCAGGCGTGAGGATACTGACGAGGCCGCTGTTACTCCCGGCACAACCTCGAAATCCACCTCGTTTTTCTGGAGAAATCGTATTTCTTCTCCCCCGCGTCCGAAAATCATGGGATCCCCCCCCTGTAACCGTACCACGGTCTTTCCCTCCCGCGCCTTCTCCTTCATTAACTCGTGAATTTCTTCCTGGGAACGGCGTTTCCCGTCGGCTCGTTTCCCACAATCTATCACCTCTACCTCATCGGGTAATTGATCCACGAGTTCTTCCGGGGACAAAGCGTCCGTAAGGACGACGTGCGCCCGGCACAGTAATTTAAATCCCTTGCGGGTAATTAAATCCGGATCACCCGGTCCGGCCCCGACAAGGTACACTTTCCCACTCATTCTCAACTCACCTCATAATCCCAGGATTAAAATTTTTCAACCACAGTTATGATTGTTGTGAAATTGTGCCGAGAGGCTTCGAAAAAAGTACCTCAGGATTCCTCCACGTCTTCCGGAGAAACAGACTCGGATTGCTCAAACTGTTCGCCGGATTGCTGTTCCATGCTGGTTCCGGTCTGGCCGGTTGCTTCATCTTCCAGGGAATCCATCGGCTTTTCAACTTCTTGCTTTACGTCATTCATCCCCTTCTTAATCTCCGTGAAACTCTGTCCGATGCCCCGTGCCAGCTCCGGCAGGCGTTTCGGCCCAAAGATCAACAAAATCACGGCCGTTATCACAAGAATTTCCGTCCATCCAAATCCCATGGTTACACACCTCCGGCGCTTTGGGGTTGTTCGTCCACGTTACATTCAAAACAGGTGGCTTCCGGCTGCTGGTCAGGAACGTTCGGCTCGGGGCGTTCATCAAACACGTTAAACCCAAACCGCAACCGTTCATGGGTACAGAACCAGCGCAAAAGACGGGCCGCACGGGCGTAAAACTGCGATTCCGGGTACTCCTCGACCGATCGGCCAAACGTTGGAATCCACCAGCCCACGTGCTCCTCAAAAAACTGCTCGGTGGCATCGGTGACCGTCTCCAGGTCGGTTTCATCGTGGTCCCGTGCTTCACCGTACAATCGTTTTGAAAGCAGAAACTGCATAAATTCAAGTTCGAGTCGAACATGATCCACCCGCTCGGGAGCCTCGTCACTTATTTCTAATCCGAAGGCATTGTAGAACGCACCCACGTCGGCCATCAGCTGTGAACGATAAAACAGGTCCGTCTTTTCACAGTACTCAACCTCGTGTGGTGGACAATCCTCCGATATCGTCAGTCCAAACACTTCCCGGTGTTCGTTGCGGATATCATTTAGGTCCCACTCGTCAAAAAACGTCTCCAGGTTCACGTCGTGAGCGAGACACTCGTCCTCGTGGGCCGGGGCAACGCGCGGACTTTCCGACTCAAGCAAGCGAAACGACATAAGAATACGGTCCCGAACCTCGTTCTCGCACAGCTCCTCGAAGCGATCGTGCCAGGGTTCTCCAAAGACCTTTGAAAAAAAACCGTACAACTGAGTACGAGCCACAACCGGTGCCTGCTCTTCAGTGTATTGAATCTCGGGATTAGCTTCATTCGACTCCATGTTTTTCAACCTCCATTTTTTTACCGGAAAACCGGTCCGTTAATAACTATTGTAATGTTCCTCGGGGCGCTCATGGCGTTTCTCCTTCACGTTGACCCGAACAACTTCTTCCCCAGTTTTGTTGTACCCGATGACGGTGTCATCATAAATTTCCTGCACTTCCTCCGAACCGTCCGGCATCGTAACAGGGGCTTCGGCAATCTTCTCCCCCTTCTCGATCTCAAAGGAGAAGAACACCTGCTGAGCGGTTCGAAACAGCTGCAGCAACCCGCGCAATCGACGCGATGGATTAATGTACCGGCGGATTGCCTCGTTGACGCCGGGTCCAAACATCTGTCGGAGGTAGTCACGGTCCACCCACCGCGGTGGTATATAAAATCCGTTAGGGGCCGTTCCAAACTGGGGATACAGGGGAAGCGCCACCTTGTAGTAAATCGGGTTATCCGGGTCGTGCACCCAGTTCCCCTCGTCATCCATTTCCACGAGTCCCTGCATCCGGATTTTTCCAACACAGGCCGTCATACACCTTGTCTCGACGGGGTTCCCCTCCGGAGAAATTTCAGGATCCTTCCCTTCCAATCGGGGATAACAGGCAATGCATTTCTCGCTGGTCTGCGTGTTTGGCCTGTACATCGATTTTTTGTAAGGACAGGCCGACACACATTCACGGTACCCACGGCACCGTTCCTGGTCGATCAGGACGACCCCGTCTTCGTCCCGCTTATAAATTGCATTGCGTGGGCACGCGGCCAGGCACGCGGGATACGTGCAATGATTACAGATGCGCTGAAGGTAGAAGAACCACGTGTCGTGTTCCGGAAGCGACGTGGAGTCACGTTCCATTTCGGCCTTTTTCTTGGCTTTCTTTCCGTTCTTGAAGGCCGTGTCCTCGTAAATATTGGGCGCTTTCCACTCGTCGTCGTCCGGGATGTATCCAAGTACACGATTCTGGGGCTGGTCGGGATCGCTGTTTTCGGGCAATTCAAAGATGGTTTCGCCCTCGAACTCTCCGTAAGGCTTTTTTTCGTTCCCCGGTTTGTCTCCCCCCGCGTCGTTTTTTGACGCATCCCAGGTCTGGTTCCCCGGATTTTTTTCCTCCATCATGGAAAGCAGTTTCTTGTCCCAGTTCTGTGGATAACCACCGTACGGCTTGGATTCCACGTTGTTCCACCACATGTACTCCTGACCCTTGGAAAACGTCCAGGTTGATTTACAGGCCATGGTACAGGTCTGACAGCCAATACACCGGTTCGTGTTGAAGACGAACGCAAACTGCCGGTCGGGAAAGGACTCCTCGTGAGGATAATCCATCTCCCGGCCAATCTGCCAGTTGTGAACTTTCCCGTCGTCAGCCATCGGTTTATGCCTCCCCGTTCTGGTTATGGAATGGAGACGGTGAATCACTCATATTCTCCGGTGTGTACTCAATTTCTACTTCGTATCCCGCCCGGTGTTCGAGAACCTCGTCCACGAGTTCCCCGATACGCTGTTCCCCCAGCTCCTGGTACAGGTTGTGAGCACTCTGGTAAAACTCATTTTGGAAGATCGCCATCAAACGTTCGCGATCCATTCCCAACCGGGCGTACTCCTCCATTAAACTGCGGGCCATAAACTCCGGGTCGCCCGGAGCGTTGTTGCCGACTAACTCAAATGGATCATCCGCCTCGGCTTCCTTGTCACGTCCGTGTTGTTCAGCCATTGCAACTCTCCTCCAGTTTCTTGTCTTTTGCGAATTTATTCTGAGTTCTTAACCTCCGTCAGGTTACCGAGCAGGTACTGCTCTCCACGGTCACTTTCATTCGCCGGTGTATAACCCGTGGTTGCCGGCTTCCAGAGGCCTTCACCACCCATCCCACCGTCCTCGGCCTTTTCCACGTTGACCAGCGTCTCCTTGGGAACGGTATTAATCGCGTGGTTGTCCAGGGCAAATCCAAACGTAAACCCCATGGAGATTGTACCCTTGTGAAACAGGTTGTCCGTCTGGTGCATGGGCATCATCCAGGACCGGGTGACCGATTGATGGGAACCGGACCGGTAGCTGGCCTGGTAACCGGTTTCCTCGGACAGCGCCTTACCGTCCTCACGGTTTTTGTGGGCTTTCACCGTACGCTCGGTGGCCATCCATCCGGTGTGTTTCAGGATGGTGAAGTTTTTCGGCAAAGCCCCGTTGTATTTTACGCGCACCTTACAGCGAAAAGCCTCGTATTTCTCGGGTTCTTCCTCCCAGTTCACAAACGGGCGATCGGAGGGGTTGGCATCGACGTACACGTAATCCCCGTCCTCTATTCCTCGCTCCTGCGCGGTTTCGGGATGGACCTGTATTTGACGGTCGGCAACACCCGGAAGTCGTTCGTCCTCCCGGTAGGGGTCCCCGAAGTTGTCCGACCAGATCCAGTTCCAGTCCACCACACTCCAGGAAGAGTGCACCGAGTGCCGTGACTTTGGTGTGGAACAGAACAGCTGGAACCCTTCCTCCCAGAGCGGGTTCGTGGTCTCTTTCACTTCGTCCCACGGTTTTTTAATGTTGCGCACCTGTCGGAGGTCCGCGTCCATCGCGTACTCCGGTATCCCGTAGTCCTCCGGTTGTACGTAGGGATTCGACGATACGATTACGTTGGGCAAATACGGTGTCGCCTCGGGTCCTTCCCGGTGTACGATGAAGTTCTCGCCGTACTCAATGGCCTCCGGGATGTCACAGTAGCTGTTTAGACGGCCGGTATCCGTGTAAAACGGTACCGAATCATGAATCTGTTCGTGGAAGGGAACACGTGGCGTCGTCCGGTCCAGACGCATAACGGATCCGGGATGACCGTACTCCCCGTTCATTACGTCCTCGCAGGTGTAGGCTTCCCCTTTCTTGTTGGAAGCCGTGCAGGACTGCCGGAGCATACGGTCGATGTAGACCTCCGTGTTACCCTCGTTCACGAATTTCCAGTGGTCCTTAAACCGTTGATCACCCGTGATCTCACTCAGTTTCTCGGACACTTTGGCAAAGACCGCGGCGTCGTCGACGGAATTAAACAGGGGCTCAATCCCATTAATCTCCTCGTAGTCGTCTCCTCCCCAGAACTGGAAGAACGGATTGGAACAGGAGGCTCCCATTTCCAGGTTTTCGAACTCCACCCAGGAATTCACGGGCAAAACAAAATCCGCGTACTCGGCGGAACCCGTCCACTCAATCTGCTGATCGACGATCATGTCGACCTTCGGATTCACGTTCTCAATCAGGTGGTAACTCCACTTGGCCTGGTTGATCAGGTTTGCGTTGTTGTACCACATCAGCTTGGTGGGACAGGGCATGTGCGTTTCACCGGTGAACATTTTTTCCCCTTCCGGTGTGTCAACTTCTAAAGGACGATCCCCGCTCCCCCAGTAGGAAACTTCCTCACCTTTCATCGTCTTTCGAACGTGATCGTCGGTGACTTTCCCGTCGGGATCCAGTTGCTGATTAAACGGATCCTCCACCACGTAACACCCGGCTCCTTTACCGGACCAGGGAGATCCCTGCATAATGGCCCCCTTGTAATTCCCGGCCCACGTATAAACTCCCGCGCCCGGTTTTCCGATGTTGCCGGTCAGGATCATGGGTAAAAATACAGAACGGTTGTGTTCGGTGGCGTGGAAGTAGTGGTTGATGCCCTCGCCGTGGTGGAT
>JBDGPI010000218.1:0-3496 GCA_042219765.1 Salsurabacterium abyssinicum (SeqCode) | reverse complement strand
CGATCTTGCCCGGGAGATGAGCGAGGACTACCCGTCGCTCGAATTCGACGATCGTATTATCGACAACATGTGCATGCAGCTTGTGCTTCGACCCGAGGAGTACGATTGCCTGCTCACGACGAATCTGTTCGGGGATATCATCAGTGACCAGGCAGCAGGAATCGTCGGGAGTCCCGGTCTTGTGCCGGGTGGGAACATTGGTGATGACTACGCAGTCTTCGAGGCCGTTCACGGAAGTGCTCCGGATATCGCCGGCGAGGGAATAGCGAACCCGACCGGTTTGATTCTGTCGGCCGCGATGATGCTCGATGACCTCGGTGAGAACGAGCTGGCCGATGATATCGAAGCGGCCGTCTACGAAACCTACAACGAGGGATCGGTCCTGACGCCTGACATGGGTGGGGACGCCAGCACGATGGAATTTGCGGAGCACCTGACCACAAAACTGTAAGCTACACAAGCGGTAGTTGAGCGGTTTAGATGCCTCCCGAGGAAGTCCAAGAGCGTTTTATGGGATTTTTACTTTGATTGTAGTGAGGTTGGGCGGTTAGGTACGAGGGCAAAATCAAAAAATCTCTGATCTTACATCTATCAATTCAACGAGCTTCCTCAACTGTGGTCTGATGTTTTGAATGTGGACTTAGTCCTCAAAGGTAGTTTTATCCATGAAAGTTCGAGCTTCCAGAGTGGGGATAAGCCGATCTTCCCCTGAGGCATAGGTAAGGAAAAGGAAACCTCATTGATCAGGAGGAAACTATAGCTAATTTCGAAATTACGGTGAAAGATGGATAAGAACGTGGACGTTTGCGAAATGATTCAACCGGCAGGTGTCAGACGTTTTTTCGGGCTTGCTCTTCGGTTTCATGAGCTTTAACCGTATTTCGGCCACAATCTTTTGCACGATAGAGTGCATCATCCGCATGTTTGATCAGGGTATCCTGGTTGTTTTTCTCCTGCGGAACCATGCTGTGGAAGCCAATGCTGACCGTAATCGATTTTAGGTCCACCTGATCGGCGTGTTCGATCTCCAGATTTTCAATCTCACGACGGATTGACTCGGCTTTCTGCCGGGCATACTGCGGCTCAGTGTCCGGCAGAATGATTGAAAATTCTTCCCCTCCGAACCGAGCAGCAAAGGCATCACTGTCCTCGACCTGGTTTGAAAGAACTGTTCCGATTTTCCTGAGGACGTCGTCACCGTTGGTATGACTGAAGGAATCGTTGTATTGCTTGAAGTGATCGATGTCGAGCATCAACAGCGAAATTGACTCCTGCATGCGATGAGCCCGGTTCCACTCGTATCGTAACCGTTCGTTTAAAAACCGGCGGTTCGGAAGGCCCGTAAGGGTGTCCTGTCGTGCGATCTCTTCCAATTTCGTGTTGGCGTTTTCCAGTTCCTGTTTGGCCTGACGGAGGGCGTTCTGAGTCTGTTTTCGCTTCGTGATGTCGGTGTAAACAAGGTAATAGTGTTTCTCCCAGGATTTAACGGATCGCACCAGGAACTCCCGTTTGCCGTCCTCGGCTTCCCGGATGACCTCACGGCGAACACCGTTTTCTTCGTCGTTTGTGACGTTGATTGCCTGTCCGTCGTCCGGGACGATCACATCATTGAGGTTCTGTCCCTGCAGTTCCGATTCCGACACTCCGAAAGTCCGTTCGAAGGCCTTGTTTATACTACCAATGATGGGCTTGTCGTTTTCGATCTCAATTTCGGCAATACAATCGCTGGTGTTTTCAAAGAGCAGTTCGAAACCCTCGAGTTCAAGCTGACGGGATTTCCGGTTGGTGATATCCCTGAAATACCAGACCCGTCCGACGATGTCATCCTGGTGTTCGATCGGCGAGGAGTAGCGGTCAAAGGTCCGACCGTCCTCGAGGTGTATTTCATCCCGGCTGGTCTCGTCCGGATTTTCGTAAAGGTACTGGACTTTTTCGTTGAATTCCTCGGGATTTTCGAGTTTGGTAAGAGTTAATTCAAAAAGTTCGTCATCGGACTTATCCTGAATAGTGCTGTCCGAGAAGCCCCACATCTCGAGGAACTGGTCGTTGTAGGAAAGAACCTCACCATCTTTTGAAACAACTAAAATTCCATCAAGAGCGGCTTCTTGCTGGGCTTTTAACAGATCCTTCTGGTATTTGAGTTGTTCTTCCATTTCCTTGCGATCGGTGATCTCGTGGACCGTCCCCGTGATGCGGGTTACGTTGTCGTCTGTATCCAGAATGGGGACTCCCTGGATAGTGGACCCAGCGTTCGAAGTTTTCGTCTTCGTTGACCCGGACATCAATCTCCTGGGGAATGCCTTCCTGTAACTGCTGCATGGACTCAATTGTCTTTTCCTGGTCCGCCGGGTGTATGCCCTCCAGGAATTTCTGGGGATCGTCGTAGATTTCGTCGGAGGATAGACCGAAGACGTCTTCGTACTGCTCCTCGTTAACGAAGAGTAATTCAGTAAAAGATTCGTTGAACATCCAGAAGACATCACCGATATTCTCCGTAAGTTGGCGGAACCGTCGTTCGCTTTCCCGAAGGGCCTGCTGCGTCTCCTTGCGTTCGGTAATGTCGTTCAGGGTGGCTAATGCGGCACTTTCTCCCCGGTGTTCAATACTGGATACCTGAAGTTCCATGACTCGTCTCTCATCGGATTTAGTAACAAACTCCACGTCGTAGCTCTGGGGGGGGTGCTTACCACTTGTTCTTAATTCATGGCGGCGCTCTACAAGGGTCCGGTACTCCGGCGCAATAATTTTGGTAAAAGTTGCCCCGACGAGTTCATCCCGAGAATAGCCCGTCAGTTCGACCATCCTGGGATTCACGTACACGATCTTTTTGTCCTGAACGATTGTGATGGCGTCGTGGCTCTGTTCGATCAGACGGGAGTAGGTTGATTCGTCGAGGGGCGTTTCGGTGTCTCCAAGCGTATTCGGGTTAAGGCGAAGGTAGTACTGATCGAGATTGGGGTTTTTTAGTTAGGTCAGTTCACCGGTAACCCTGGGGTTTTCGACGCTCGAGCGGCAAAGACGAAGATTTACCGATTCGGTTGCATTCGGGAGGAGTCGAGAGAAAAGTGAGGGCCAGTCGACTTCATCCTGAAGTTCAACATAGGTGCTGAGAGGAGTTGACTTTATGGCGGACGGCTTGTCCTGAAACCATTCGGCTGCAGCTTCATTGAGTCCTGAAATGGAACGATCTGGTTTCAGAACAAGTACCGGTGAGTCAGTTGTCATAGATCGACCCATCCTCAATTACATAAAAATCGAGTATAGTCTTGTATTGTACCATACGAGCATGCAAATAATCCTTGTTGGGTCGAGATGATTTCAAGAGGAACAGTTTAACTACAGTCGAAAGTCATAAAAACAGTCAAAAGTCCAAGGTCGAAGGTCGACAAATGATCAAATATCCAAGATCTAAAATCGAAAAAACGCAAGTAAAGAGAGAAAAGTGAAGGGTGAACAGTGAACAGTAGGACTACAGTCGAGAGTCAAGAGTCGGGCG
>JBDGPI010000217.1:0-13370 GCA_042219765.1 Salsurabacterium abyssinicum (SeqCode) | reverse complement strand
CAAGGCATTACAATTCTAAATCCCTCCTCTAAATAATCGGACTTTGTCGGCTGATCTGACAGTGAGGGTCGACTTCTCACATACCGACATTGGGTCAGCCAACAAGAGCC
This sequence comes from Salsurabacterium abyssinicum (SeqCode), assembly GCA_042219765.1. Lineage (GTDB taxonomy): Bacteria > T1Sed10-126 > T1Sed10-126 > T1Sed10-126 > CAZEBV01 > JBDGPI01. The sequence continues at coordinate 13,260 of JBDGPI010000217.1, read as the reverse complement.
ATTATGGATCGGTTAATCCTACTTCTCAGCCCACTAACACGCAAATTTTTTAAAATTCCGCCTTCTCTTTATACCTCACGGAAGTACCGTTATGCTGCGAAATCGCTAAATCGATCAGAAATACTTTGATTCGTCTTCTACTATAAACATCGATATCAGGCGAACTATTCGACCATTTTATTCGTTCCGTCATCTCATTGCGAAACGGAAGCCTTAAATCTATAAAAAGTTATACTTATTGTCGGGATATCATTTAGCTGATACCGATATGGCATTTTCGTCAGGTATCTTAAACTGAGGCTTAACGTGCCAGATCGATACCATCAGTGGATACACCAATTACCTAACCGGGTGAAATGGCATGTCACGGTCAAATACAACCAGTACAGTGGAAGAGTCCCCAATGATTAAGGCCTGTTCCGGTGAACCGGTTGAACGGGTTCCCGTCTGGTTTATGCGCCAGGCCGGTCGATACAATCCCAGGCACCGAGAGCTTTACGAGGAACACGGGGTCCGTGGGATCACAACAACCCCGGAACTCAACGCCGAGGTCACCTGCCTCCCGGTCGAGGATCTCGGAGTTGATGCGGCGGTAATGTACGCCGACATCATGCTTCCGCTCGAGGACATGGGCATTGAGTTTCACTACGGTGAGGGGGATACCGGGCCCATCCTGGAAACGGAAATTACATCTCTCGAAGACGTTGAAGAGCTTCGCGTGCTCGAACCCAAACGGGGCGTTCCGTACATTCTCGAAGCCGTCAAACGCGTCAAAGACGAGTTGCCAGGGAACATTCCGGTGATCGGTTTTGCGGGGGGTCCCTTTTCGCTTTCGGCCTACATCATCGAGGGCGAAGCCTCACGGACCTATCCCAAGACGAAAAAGTTCATGCACAACCGGCCCGACGCCTACCATCGGTTGATGGAACTGTTGACCGACAGCATTGTCACCTACCTGAAGGCCAAGGCATCGGCCGGGGCCGACTGCCTGCAGCTGTTTGAAAGCTGGATGGGGGCCCTCTCCCCGAAGGACTACGACGACTTCGTCCGCCCGTACGTGGGCCGGATCTACCGGGAATTCAACGAACTTAGTACACCGACACTCTTCTTTGGCACCAGCACCGCCGGCATGCTCGACCTTCAGAAGGCCAGCGGCGCGGACGTCCTGGGCGTCGACTGGCGAGTCTCCCTGGGGACCGTCGCCGATCGGATCGGCACGGATCGACCGATAATGGGAAACCTGGACCCTGCCTTCGTCCTTGGGCCGACGAATCGCATGAAGGAGGAAACCCGGTCTATTTTAAAGGCGGGACGCCAGTTCGACGGCCACATTTTCAACCTGGGACACCGTGTTCCCAACGACGCCAGCGTCGATCGGCTCAAGGAACTGGTGGATTTCGTCCACGAGCAAAGCACAACGCTCCAAACCAGTTAATCAGTAAACTCTCAAAAAAGCAGCCCAATTTCACAGTGGCTCTGTTGCAGTGATCGACCCCCCTGGGAGTAACGAAAAACATCTCAAAATATTTTGAGATGTTCAATTGGCCGCCTTATCGGTTTTGGTTGCATGCTGGGGGGTTCTGGTCCTACTTATGTAGGGGGACTTTCCTGCCTTCAGGTGTGACATAAAGAGAAAGTGGAAATTCGAGGTAGGAATTCTATAACCGAAATCATCGATAGTTGTTTCAGGGAAGGGTTTCGTTCGCTTCTGATCCATTTGACTTTCGGGAATGAAACGAGTGAACTTACCAACTTTCAACCTTCAACTTGATAACTTTTAACCTTTAACTTTTTAACTTTCAACTTTGTAACCTTTCAAAACAAAAATAGCGAGGAGGCGGATTGGTTCACTACGTTACTGGCATCACGCTCGTCACTGCCTAAACTCACCTCGTTCTCTCAAACTTACATCCTGTGAGTTTGATCCTTCCGAAACAATCGAAAAATTGGTTGTCAGGATCGACTACTTTACTTCGAATCCGCAGGAGTTTTGAAGCAGGGGGACTTTCAACTTTGAACTTTCAACTATTCAACATTTACCAAAAAAATGGCGGAGGGGGGCGGATTCGGTCACTACGTTACTCGCATCACGCTCGTAACTGCGTAACCTCACCTTGTTCACTCAAACTCAGATCCTTTGAGTTTGACCCTGCGAAAGAACATTAAAGTTCTTTCTTCGGGTCGTTCACTTCGCTTCGAATCCGCCGGGGTCATACCGATCAGAGGAACTCCAACCTTTGAACTTTCAACTTTCTAACTTTGTAACGTAAAAATGGCGGAGGGGGGCGGATTCGAACCGCCGGTACACGCAATAAGCGCGTACGCTCCCTTAGCAGGGGAGTGCCTTCAGCCAGACTCGGCCACCCCTCCGACCCGTTATTAGGGGTTTAAGCAGGGTTTAACGGCATAATCGGATTTATTAGAGAACACAATAATTTGGCACGATTTCCCCGTTTTTGGCACGGTTTTGCACCCTTTTGTGCCAAAATGTGCCAAAATTTCTCCCTGATTTAGGGAGAGTAAATTGTACAGGAAGGAGAAAAAAATTCTACCAGGCAATAACCTAACTTTACTTCCCTCTTGAAGTAGACAATTTGAACCTAACAGGATCGGAACTCATTTTCTACTGAATACTATTCCGCCAGATCATCCAATACTTCCTTTGGACCCGTTAACCAAACCACGTCATCCTCCCCGAACGGATCGGTGGGAGAAGGCACGTAATTCATATCTCCCGTACCCCCTTTTTGAACTGCAATCACTTGAACCTGATGGTCCTCTCGAAGATTTAGATCCCTGAGACATTCCCCGACGAAAAACTCAGGAACGACCATCTCAAGCAGGGAGTGACCGTTATGGAACTCGAGGTACTCATGAACGTTGGGTTTTCCGAGTTTCATGGCAAGCTGCTCCGCTATATCCTCCTCTGGACTGAAAATTGTGCCGACGCCGACTCGTTTGAGGATTTTCGTATGCTGGGGACTGCCGGATTTTGCGATAATTGTGTTAACTCCGATTTCTTTGGCCTGCATAACCGCCATGAGACTTGCTTCTATGTTCGTGGCCAGAGTAACAATCACCGCATCGAAATCCTCCGTCAACAATTCTTCCAGCAGGCCTGTTTGCGTTACGTCGCCGATAACAGCCTTGTTGACGTCATCCTGAACGGCTGACACGGCCGCATCATCAATATCAATGGCGAGGACCTGGTGGCCAAGTTCGCTAAGTTCCCGGGCCAGTTTCTTCCCGAACAATCCAAGCCCGACAACCGGGAATTTCATTTCGGATCGACCGAACATCATCTATCACCTTTAATGAACCAGAAGAATAACTGCACTTTCCCAGAATTCTCAAAAAATAAGATGATGAGTTTGAAACCTGTCAGTCCCTCTATTCATCCACTAACCGATAACCTACACCTTGCTCCGTTAACAAGTATTTGGGTCGGGCGGGATCATCTTCGATCTTTTTTCGGAGGTTTCCGACGTAGACACGCAAATAATGATCCTTATCGACTGCCTGCGGCCCCCAGACTTCTTTCAGCAGATGCCGGTGCGTGAGCACTTTTCCGGTATTCTTTACAAACTCCACGAGCAACCGGTACTCGGTCGGAGTTAAATCAATCTCCTGGTCGTTCTTCGTGACCCGGCGTTCTTCGAGCTCCACTTCTAAATCTTTTATCCGATACGTTGTTTTAATACTCTCGGTGTCTTCGTTTTTCTGGAGGGAGTGCCGCAGTTCGACCCGCAGACGGGCCATGAGTTCTTCAACGCCAAACGGTTTTGTAAGATAATCATCAGCCCCACGGTCGAGAGCCTTCACCTTGATCTCCTCTTCTCCCCGCGCCGAGAGAATTACAATAGGAGTCTTCGTCCATTCTCGGAGCCGTTCAATCACAGTCAGACCGTCTGTATCGGGCAGACCAAGATCCAGAATAATTAAATCCGGCCGATGGGAGCGGGCCATTGAAAGACCGTGCTCCCCCGTTTCGGCAAGTTCAACGCGATAAGACTCATCGATCAGCGAAGACTCCAAAAAATTTCTCATGGGCTTTTCGTCTTCAATGACGAGTACGAGAGGGGGGTCTTCACTCATGGGATTCACCTCCCATTTCTAAATAGGGAGTGCCTTCAGGTAACTCCGGGGGTTCTTCTTCGATCGGTAAGGAGAACTCGAAACGGGCTCCACCCTGATCACGATTCGAAACGCTTATACTTCCACCATGGGACTCGACTATTGCTTTGCAGATCGCCAACCCCAGGCCGGTTTGACTCCCCCCTGACTTATCGTTTTCGCGAAAAAAACGACGAAAAATCTCTTTCTTATTGTCAGGATTAATGCCGCGACCGTTATCGGCGACTGCAATAAGTAACTGCGAATCGATCGTCTCGGCGTTAACTTCTATAGCACTACCATCGGGGGTGTATTTTACGGCGTTATCAATGAGATTGATCAACACCTGTTCTATTAAAACCCCATCCAGGGGTACAAGTGTTGTTTCTTCCGGGTATTCAATTTCAACGGGCCGTCCTTCCAGCCGATCCTCCAGACGATTCATGGCAGACCCAATGACGTCTTCTATGGGATACCACTCCTTTTCCACCTCAAGATTGCCTGATTCTATACGGACCATATTCAGTAAATTATCCACCAGACGTAGCATCCGCTGTGATTCCTCGTAAATTGTTTCTTCGTGGTCTTTTCGGGAAGAATCCGATAAGTCTCGTCGGTATAATGATTCCGCCGAACCGGTGATGGTGGCCAATGGTGTGCGCAAATCGTGTGAGATACTGCTCAGGAGGGCACTCCTCATTCGTTCAACTTCAACCTCGAGCAACATCTCCCGCGTTTCTTCGGCTAACTCATCACGCTCCAATGAAAGGGCAATATGGGTAACACAAGTTTTTATAATCTGTAATTGTTCATCGGAAATGAACTCATTATCAGTTTTAAAAACCACCACACCCTTTGGTTCACCCGAGATTAACAGTGGTACGATCAAACCTCCCAGATTTTCCTGGCGCCCCGTACCAGATCCAATGGAATATTCATTTCGATAACTCTCATACGCAGCATCCTTTAAAGAGGTTTGTATGGTAGGTTTACCCGATCGCTTGCTTACACTTTCTAATTGATCATGTTCTCCGCGCGTGAGGACCACTACCGGGAATCCGAAAAGGTCCACCAGCCATTTTTCAGCGGCTTCAGTGATCTTCTGGGGTCCGGTCGTTCCGGTAAGGTGCCGGCTGAACTCATACAGCCTCTGGGTTTGCTCTTCTCGGTTTTGGGCTTCCCTGGCTTGATTTTGGATCCGAGAGAGCAATTCACTGATCAAAAGAGAGATTGTAAGCATGACACTGAAAGTCAGGATATACTCCGTATCGTCAACCACGAACGTATAAAACGGACGCGTAAAGAAGAAATTAAAAAGGAGCACACTGCCGACGGACGAATAAATACCGGGTCCGTATCCGTATCGTGCTGAAACTAATAGAACGCAAAGGATAAAGGACATAACAATGTTGGGTTCGTGAACTCCGATACGGTTTAAACCTAGGGCGAGTCCCAGAGTTAACACCATCAGGACTGTGGTTACCACATAGCTTATTCCCGTGTATCGTTCCCATTCAAATCTGTGAAACATCTTGAATCCTCCAAATTGCAACAACGGTTCCCTGATTCAGAAACCGAACCAAAAAATAACTTGCACCGCTAAAAAAAAGATTCGAACTAAGAAAGGTCAGGCTCGTTGATTTTTAGAAATTGATCAACCGTCAGTACAAATCCCGTAGCTCCTCCTGTTTGAATCGTCACTGGATCAGAACCCGTCTTTACTTTCTCGAATTCCTCCAGTTCAAGGCCTTCAACCATGCTTCCGGGAGCTCCCACTTCGCGCTCACTGCAATGCTCCCGGAAGACTTCAACAACGGCGTCAATTCGGTCCTCCTCGAGAATTATTAGAAACGTCCTAAGTTCTTTCCGTGAAAGCCCGCTAATTGAAGAAATCATCGTGAACTGTACCTTTTCTTCGGAAAGAGAATGCGCTACGGGTTCATGGTCTTCCTCGTGAACGAACATACCGAGCAATTTCATCCTTTGACCTCCGTTATGCTTATCCTGTAAATGTTCTGGTCGTTTCCTTGTCCGCTCCGCTCAGCGAAAGAATCGTAACAAGGTCCCCGCTAAGAATTTGCGTCCCCCCGTCCGGCACAATTAGTTCACCGGAGCGACTAATACAGACCACGTTGGTATCCTCCGATAAAACTCCTTGCTCCTTCGCGTACATCAAGGACATACCATTAATCTCAGCCTCATCGGTGACGGTGATTTCGAAAACCTCAGCACCGTTCTCGAGTGACATAAAGTCCTTAATCGATGGACGTTGAACGGCCCGGTAAAGATGATCTGCAATCAGATTCGGAGGGTTTGCCATCACGTTCACACCGAGTTCTCGGAACATCGAAAGATTCCCTTCATCGTGAATCACGCTGACGATCGAGGGAACATTCATTTCCTTCCCCAGCATGCAAACCATAAGATTGACCGCATCGGCATCGGTCGTGGTAATGATGGCATCAGCCTCGTTAATACCGGCCTCCTGCAGTGATTCACGTGACGTGGCGTCCGCGTTAATTACCAGGCAATCGAATTGTCTGTCAATTTCCGAGGCAACCGCCTCCTGTTTTTCAATGACGACAATGTCATGATCATTCCCGGTTGCAAGTTCAATTAATGACGAACCAATCTTGCCGGCTCCAACAATAATGATATACATCGGTTGTGCCTCCGGTGTTAAGGATTAGTCGATCGCGGTGATCCACCTATCAAGAAATAACCAATCATCATGACTGGAATGATCTCCAGCCGTCCGATCCACATCTGAACGATCAAGCAGAGTTCCGCCCCGGGATGCATGCCCGGCCCGGTAAATCCGGAGGAAAGTCCAACGGTTCCCTGAGCCGATATTGCATCGAATAAAACGTCTTCCGGACCCATTCCTGCCGGCGCCAGCAGCAGAAGCACAATCGTTGTCATCAGCAGAATTAGCGCATACACGGCACAGAAGCTGAGCGCGTCGTAGAACATGCGGATCCCGGCATCCCGCTCGTACTGTTCGTCTCCCACCTGAAAGTGAACCACGGCCTGGTCGGGGACAAGGTTTTCCTTGATTTTCCAGAGAAATCCCCTCAGCACGAGGTAGGCCCGGATAATCTTTACTCCCCCGACAGTTGCTCCCGCCGACCCTCCGATGATCATGGCCGTACCGGAGAGAAAAAGAACACTCACAAACGTCCAGTCCCCGATAGTCCCGGTCTGAAAGCCCGTTGTCGAGAGGGCGCTGAGAAACTGAAAGGTTCCCACGTGAACAGCTTTCGGGAGGTCAACTTCCCGGACCAGAAGGAGAACCATGATAGAAGTTCCGATGACACTCAGTAGAAAGTAAACCCGATTCTGAATGTCGGTGAACATTGTTTTAAACTTTCCCTTTACAAAGACCAGATAATGAACCGGTAAGGCAATTCCCCCCAGAACCATCGGTGGGATCGTTAACCACTCCATGGCTCTAGATCCGTACTCCGCCGTACTGTTATCAAGTACACTAAAACCACCCGTTGAAATGGCCGTCATGGCGTGGTTGAATGCGTCCCAGAGGGCTTTCGTCCAAGGATAACTCGGTAGCAGGAGAAGGGTCCCTACAAACAACCAGATCATGGAGCCGAGAGTGAGTCCGATATAAGTCCACGAAATAACTTTCACCGTAGAGACCACGCTGGGACGCACTTTTCGCTCACGCGCTTCGGACTCGTACAGAAAACTGGGAGTGCTTGTACCCGGTTGAGGAAAGACCACGAGGGCAAGAACAATCACGCCAATTCCTCCCGCCCACTGCATGAATGATCGATACCAGAGCAGAGTATGAGGCAGGGTGGGCTCATGAACGGACATTGTTAAACCCGTCGTCGTCCAGCCACTCATGCTTTCAAAAAACGCGTGTAACGGATTCCTGAAGTTCAACAAACTCGAAGAATAATTCGCACCGGCCGGTACATAACTGAAGATAATTTCCGGCGGCGTATAATAAGCTGAAAGAAGGAAAGGCAACGATCCAAGCAATGCCGTTAAAAGCCAGGCTAAACCCGCCGTAAGGATGGTTTCCCCCCGGCTCATTTCTCCTTCTTGGTCGATGAATCTATGGAGTGGATAGCCAATCGAGAAGACGACACCACTCGAAACAAGCATGAAGAACCCCTGGTAGTATTCTGCGTAAATCATGGAGATGGGAAGAACCGTCAGTAAAAGGCCCGCGACGAGACACTGGATCGATCCAATGTGCTTGAGAATGGACTTCATAGAGACTGACTGATTCATTGTTCTATCCCGCTTTCATTTCCATCAAGTTTGAGTTCTTCGGTAGTACAAAACCAATCCGAACAATGAGCACGACTCGAGCTCATCCACTTCGTTCACTCCTTAACCTTCTGTACTTTTACTGCGTGCAGCTTAATCCGTCCGCAATCCACTCCAGCAATCTCATGCCAAGTCCTTCCAGTCATCAACTGGTCGCACCAGGCTTACGATGATTGATCGTTATTGCTTATCGTCTCTACGGACGAGTCTGGAATCTTCACCATTAGTATCGATCGGGCCAACCACGTAATAGATCATCCCTGAAACCGAGACCGTCAAAAAGAAAAATTCGACCAACGACCGCGGATAGACCTCGATGATTCACATGGGAGATCATCACAATCAAGAAGTTAAGGTGGCCAATATGGTAGAAGCTGGGATATAAAAACGGTGTCAAAATCAGGTGGGAAATTGTAAAAAAAAAGTAAATATTGCCGATAGATGAGAACTTTAATGGACTAAATTCAACTGATCATTGCTAATTTTAAGCGAATTGCCCCGATTCCCACATTAATTAAGGAATCTCCCGTAACTAAAAATTTTCCTCCAGATCCTCAACTAACGCCTGGTCTTCTTCTCTCGCATATTTGCGGTAGTGCCTGAAGATCGTATCTGTGTCGCTGTGACCCAGTCGCCTGGCGACAGCTGTGGGTGAATGACCCTGCCGGAGTAACCACGTAGCATGCGTGTGACGGATCGACTGAATAGTGTAGTCCTCTGAGAGGCCCATCTCTTCCCTGATTGCTCGGAAGTTTTCATTAAGTTTATTCGGCCAGATCAGGTCGGTCGTCGTAGACGTGAAGACCACATCGGGCCGCTTGAAATCGTCCCCCTTCTTCTCGATCATATCCTGTTTCTTTTCCCTGAATTCCCGAAGTGTCTCGATCAATGAATCTGTTATCCCAATCGTCCGTTTACTGGCCGGTGTCTTCGGATCAGTTAACTCCCGACTGGGGTTAACCTGACGATGAACGGTAAGCTCCCCACGATCTAAATCCAAACTGTCCGACCAGAACAAACCGAGAAGTTCTCCACGGCGTAATCCAGTGTCAAAATCAACCTCATACACTGGACCATAAATATTAAACTTTTCCTTAGAGGCCAGTTCCAAGAATTCCTCCTTCTGGTCCTTGGTAAAAATCGTGATCTGCGGATCATCCATCTTGGGAATCTCCGCTTTTGAAGCAGGGTTTTCCCTCAATAGTTTCTCGGGCACCCCTTCAACGGCATCCGAAAAGGCTTTATGAATTACCTTCCGAATATCTTTAACCTGGCCCTTAGAATACCCCTCTTCGGCCTTCTCTCGGAACAGCTTTTCCAGATCGAACTTTGTAACATCCCCGAGAGCCTTATGACCGATCGTGGGATTAACGTGATTTTTAATATTCAGACGATACTGGTCGTAATTCCCCTGGGTCGAACTCACGTAATTTTCAATCCACCAGCTCATATACTGACCAACCGTCACGTCGGCGTCTTCAAAATACTCGCCTTCATTAAATTTATGGTTCAGCTCAATCTGTTTTTGCCGCGCCTCAGATTCTGATTCAAAAGGACCGAACCGCTGAGGATACTGGCTCGTAGTTCCGTCAGGCTGAGGCACCCTCATTCGAACGTAATAGGCATCCGGCTTCGTTTTATTTTCGATACAGTCAATCGAACCAAGAAGTTCGTCATTCCCCATTTGCTTCACCTCCTTTCCTTTCGGGGTGGAATACGTTTCTTCATCACTGCAAAATCGACTGTTCCTGAATCTCCCCGACTACATCATCACGGTCAGGTTCATCCGACTTAGAGGCTGACTGCTTCACCCGGCTTCGTATCCATCTCTTGATCTCCCCCACGGGAAAATAAATCTGGCAGTGATCGTCCTGCTGGATGTAGGGGAACCCCCAGTTATTACGCCATTCGTCGATGGTCTTACGGTTAAGCCCCGTTCGATGAATTAACTCGTCATACGTCAGGAGCCGCAGATCCGGTTCCGACTCGAGGAATTCCCACGATGGGGAAAGTGCCCCCCAAGAGGGCGAGAACGCTTCGTTCGATAGCATGTACATCCGTTCTACCTCCGAGTGCGAAGTCAATGCTCAACTTGCCTCCAGGCCTCATCACGGGCTAAAGTAGCCAGCAGGCCATCCCGGTCACCAAACCGACCGGGAGGCCTCCTGACCAGAAAAGAGTGCTGGTCACCCCGTCCCATGACCGGACTCAAACCCATGACGGCGGGACGGGGTGTGCCCGAGGGTGCCCACCTTACGGGGCACACCCGTCCCCGCCGTCTTCCGACTACGATGGATCATCGGGGGAATCTTCCTGGGTTTCGTCGAGTTCCTCCTCGATGTCCTCCCAGAATTCGTTGACCGGTTCATCAAGTTTGTCGAGGTAGATCCGGGTGGTGTCAGGATCCGAATGGTCCAGCTGTTCGGAGATCCCCTCCCGGTCGCCCGTCGAGCGGTCCGCCAGCCGGGCGTGCAGGTGACGAAGACCGTGGACGGTAACGTCGTCCGGATCCACTCCGTCCGCTTCTTTGGCCAGGCGCTTGATGATCCCCAGAACGGTCTGGGGGTGAAGGTGCTTATTGAAGTCCCGGCCATGCTTCTCTCGGAGTGTATGACGGTTCCGCGAACAGCTGATGAAAAGCCCTTCCTCGTCAGGCAGACACTCAAGGGACTCCTCGAGCGTTTCGCCGGGAAAGCGCCCGGGGATCTTGAGGTACTCCACCAGCTGTTCTTTTAGGGGAGGTGCGAGGTAGCGCTCCTTCTCGGTTCGGGAGTACTTCGGCACGTACCGGTACACGATGGTGCCGTCCGTCTTTACGTCGAGATCCTTCACCTGCAGAGTGGAAAATTCCGAGCGCCGACGGCCGGTTAGAACCACGAAATCGAGGAGGAACCGATCACGGATTCCTTTCTCGGTCGAACGGTCCGGAACCATCCGCATCCGGATTAAATCCGCGTCGTCAACCGGACGCGAACGAGCGAATTGATCTTCTTTCAGATCCTTCAACCTCACTCGACGGAATGGGTTAATCTCAAGAAGGCCGGAGCCGTCCGGACCTCGAGTTTCAACAAACTCGTCGAAAAGCGACCGGAGGGCGTGGATCTTGCCCTTCACCGTGCCGGCACAGTTACCCACCTCGTCAAGTTGGTACTGCTTGTACTCCCGACCGTGAGACCGACGGATCTTGGAAGGATGCGTCGGTTCCCAGTCAAAAAAGTGAGCGTAAACTCGCCCGTAATTGTCGACCGTCCAGTCCGACGGCATGGCGAACAGAAAATCGATCATCGCTTTGGTAAAAAGCGATTCGCGGCCGCCGAACACCTCGACGAGATTGTCCAGACGGTCCTGCGGTGTTTCGATCGTGTTGATGACTTTTTGGAACTTTTTGGGGAAGTTATTCAATGGAAATTACCTCCTGAAAAAATCAATAGTGCATCCCGTTTAGGTTTATAACGGGATTCAATTCGAACTTTACGGTTTTCGGCCGTTAAAACGGCGTCTCACCTCCTTCGGCCGATAGAAATCCAGCGAAAAGGGTTATGACTATTGGGCCAGTCTCACACCTCTTAACTTTCAGCGAATAACACCGAGAGGGAGGAATCTCTTTATCGCTCCGAAATAGGTGGCGTTTCATAATCTCGGAGTTTGCCGGCAAATTCCGCTTCGAAAGAAGTGAGAAGACTCAGGTTGCCAGATCCGAGAGAAAGAGTTTGCCAGTAATCTTCTCGCGAATCGCCGCTATCCTTTTTTGAATCTCGTCCAGAGGTCACGACATTCAAGAGCGACAACCTGGGATCTGACCTTATTGTTTAGATACAGGGATTCATCCACTGGGACTAAACGCCAGAACCAGAAATATAATTCTTCCGGTTGAAATACTTCACTCTGTCCCTCGAATGAATCCATGCTGTGTGAAGAGGAAAACTTAATAACTTTGTCTCCGAGGCTGGGAAAGAATTATTCAAACGGCTTGTTTCGGAAATCTTCCGCGATGGGTATAGAGTTAAAGGTTTCGGTGTTCGATACGTTGGGTTGGAGTTCACTTGTATGTGGTGTTCTTGTCTCCAATTCTCGGGAGTTAAGTCTGAGGTGAGGAACTATCAAGTATTAGGATCCTGGTCGTTTCGTTCGTACAACCAGACCATGCGGTCGACGAACCAGAGTTTTGCCAGAAAGCTAATGGTAGCCCCAAAGACGGTGGACCAAATCCTGAAGACGTACAATCCCCAGGCCAGAAGGAGGACACCCCCGAGGTAAATTACGTTCAGAGCAGTTGGAAGAAACCAGTGACCGTCCTCGGGGTAGGCGTCGAGTTCGAGCCAGATCTTTTCGCCAAGGACTGCCTTTGAAGCCCAGTTGTCGGTGGAGTCGGGTGGAGAAAAGATTCGCGGATTAAGCCAGGTCCAGACCACAACCAGGGTGATAGGAAGCAACGACCACCAGCCGATCCAGCGGCGGGACCAGACCGCAAGAATCAGAGCCGGATAGATCGGCATCCTGGTCCAGACACTCAACGGATTGGCGTGACGCTTCCAGGTCTCCTCGTCCATCGAGAAACGGTTCGCAATCCACTTAAGCAGTAAATGACCCTCCCAAATAAACGCTAATTGTTAGCCTTAGTGATAGTACTACTTACACCGGTTTCAGCGTCCACAAGGACGTACGGATTGACGCCGGGGACGATAAAGGGCTCACCCGCTTATCCGAATACATTGCCCGTTGTCCGGTGGCCGAGGCCAAGATCACCCAGGACTCCCCCGAGGACGACATCATCTACAACGCCGATCACCCGAATCCCCTCCCCTTCCAGGAGTGGCGAGCCAACCCGGACAGTGACACGTCCAAACGCAA
>JBDGPI010000216.1:0-7326 GCA_042219765.1 Salsurabacterium abyssinicum (SeqCode) | reverse complement strand
CCCCAGCCAATAACCGGGGCCGGACTGGTCCAGATGGCCAACCACCATAATCCAACAGCTAACCCAAGACTCACAAGAAGCCCATCCCACGGCAACCACTGGTATAACACGGCAAATATGACCACGACCGTGGTATGTTTCAGCAGTCGCCAATCAAACCAACGTATCCGCGGGTTCGATTCGAGATGAAGCTGTGCGTCCCGCAGGATATGAAACTGTTGTCCGAGGGCATAAATCAGTACCCCCGCCACCACAGCCGATAAACCGGTTGCCATGAGCTCATTGTTGTCCACATCGAATCCGCCACACCTTGAGGTCCATTCCCGTATGTCCTTATTCGGAGACCGAGGGGGGTCTACTTCTCATTTCAGTTGTTTGACACCATCTGCTTCAGCCGTCGTGTTACATCGGATATCTTCCATTCGCTTCCCCTGTACCAGTAGCGGACCCTCCGGTTCTCATCAATCAGGTAGGTCCTCATGTTGTGAGAAATACTGAATTTCTTTCCCTGTTTTGGTTTTTTCGGTGGCTTTTTCGCAAAGATTTTAAAATCAACCGTGAGCGATCGAATCGTTTCCGCCGGGCCCGTCCAGAAATCCCAGTTTGCGTAGTCAACGTTTCGCTTGTTGCCGTAACGCCTGAGGACGGCCGGGGTATCGTAGGTCGGATCAAACGTCACGGACACGAAATGAACGGGCCTGTTTCCGGATCGGTTGAGCCGTTTCTGAACCTGGCGCATCTTGTAGGTGATCAGCGGACACATCTTCGGCATGGGACAGCGGGTGTAAATAAAACTCATCAGCACGGGACTGTCCGGAAGAGTTTCAAACGACACCGGCTCCCCCTGTTCATTCACCAGGTTTGTGTCCGGAAAATCCTCCACGGACTCTCCGACCAGGGAACCGGGTTCATACGGATTGGCCCCGTCCTCGAGATCGTGTCCGGGTGTTTCCGCGGTCTTTGACGACGATTTCTTATCCTTCGCCCGGTCGACGGTATCATTCCCGCAACCGGCCAGGGGAATCACCACAAGGGCGACAATAATCCATGCATATCTACGGTTCATGCCCGGTAACCTCCAACGGTGTTTCCCGTCCATGGCTTTTATCGATTAAATTTATACAGGGACGGCAAGTCCCCGCACAACGCATGGTGACCGTCCGGCTTGTGAACCATGATTAGATGGGGTCGGTCAAAGTTCAGGCGTTCCATCGATACGTTGGACCGGCTCGTCGCCGTGTCTTCGCCGGTTCCCACCACGGATGCCAGTTGAACACCCCCGCCCGCGCCTTTCGAACACTCGCCCTCGTGTAGATGGGCGTTATACCGTTTCCCCGGCCGAGTATTCCGGATGGACAAACGTACGGCCAGTGTATCACCCGTCGATCGGACCGTGCTTTGTCCCCGGAGTCCAACGTCCTGTTCCATCGGTCCCAGCTTTATTTGAACGGCATCCTGTATCTGTTTCTTGTTTTCAAAATACCCGAGGGAATACAACCCGAGCACACCCAGGGTAAAAACAAGTCCCGCCGCAAAGATCAGTCGTGCTTTTCCCATCCTATGTCCTTTCCTGTGAGAAACTTCCCTTGCATTACTGACGGGCCTGCCTGAGGCGTTGATCGAGGCGCTTTTGCCAGTCGCTGTACCCCTTTGGCTGGACGAGTTCCCCGTTCACCATGAACGTCGGAGTGCCTCGAACGCCAACCTGGGAGTACAGGTTGCGTTTCTCAACCAGCCGGTCCCCAATCTCCGTGGAGATACACTGGAAACAGTGCCCGCTCATTTGAAACAACCGCTTAAAATACGGCTTCGGATCCCCCGTGTATTTTGCCTTCCACTGCTTCTGATTCTTCATAATCGTTTTTTTCATCGTGACGTATTGATCGTCGGGCACGGAGTGAAGGGCTGAAAACGCGTAGGGCGAGTTGGAATGATTGGGAATCGGAAAGGCTCGAAACGTCCACAGAACCTGCCCGGTCTCAATGTAATTTTTACGAATCTTCGGAAACGTGTTCAGGGTGAACCGGCGACAATAGGGGCAGGCAAGGTCGAAAAATTCAACAACTCGCACCGGGGCTGACGGATTTCCGATCGAATGGGGACCGCTGGCAAGGACCGATTTCTCACCGGCGACGTTCGACGAAGTGGACGTGGACGTGTCGGCAAACTGAAAGAAAAAGCCTCCGGCCACGAGGGTTGCCACGAAGAAGAAGGCCGCGAGGCCCTGCCATACCGCCGTCTGATTCGCCTCGAACTCCTCCGTGCGTCCCCCACGGATCCACCAGAATACCAATCCCAGCAAAAGCGCCGTGATGATGCCAAACGACGCCAGACAGTACGGGCAGGTCGCTCCGATTGTTTCAATGCTATACACCGTCAAATACGCTGATATGAAAAAAGCAAAGACGGTCAACGAAAGTAGAACGTTCAAAACATAGGCCCGGGACGACGAGCTAATCAACGGATACACGGCCAGCAACAACGTAAATGCCAGGTAATACGAAAAACCGTAAAACGAGGTGGGAAGTCCCAGGAACTGGCTGTAAGCGCTGGTGAGAACATCCTCACAGCCCGAGTTTGCCGAACAGATCACCCCGACGGAACCGTTGATCGAGACCCAGGTCAGATACAGCGTCAGCACCATACCCGACACGGCCAGCAACATCCCGAAGTCCCACAGGATGCTTTTCAGGGTAACTTTACCGGTCAATAAATTCATGGGACCGCCCTCCCGGAGAGTTTGTCCACTGCGAGCGATGCTCAATCAAATTTATCCCCCGCAAACTCAAGCCACTACATCCTGACAAATTCATAGGAATAGACATGGTTCAGTAAAACATAAGCTACAACGCCGAGCATCAGGCTCACAATCCAGGTCGCGCCAGCCCACCGTCCGACTTTCGCGTGTATCGACTTCTTGATTTCGGGAATGGAACGAGTCGTCCCCAGGATGAATGTATAAAGAACCACCGGCACCGAAATGATGGACAGGATAATATGCACTCCCAGCATAGTAACATACGACCACCAGGCAACTGGAGGCCCTATAAATTCCTTGCGACCGCCACCGCCGGTTTTGAGGAGGTACAGGACTAAAAACAGGATAATCAGACAGAAGGCAGTGGACATGGCCCAGGGATGTTTTTTGACGTCGCCCTGGCGGATCCAATACCACCCCAATATCAAGCAAATGGTGGCCACGAGATTGTTAAGAGCAATCAGGTGGGACAAAACGTTGACTGTGTCAAGTTGAATATCCGGATACAAAAAACCGAATTCCGGGCGATATAACGTGCCTAACACCAGGCCGTAACCAAGAACGGTTAATACAACGGTTGTTCCCTTCGGGTGATCCTTAACCCAGCCGGTCGCCGGAAGGGGATTGTTCAAACATGATCAACCTGGATTATTGGGCAACGCCAGGGACCGATAAAGCCGACGGCCATCGCGATGGATTAACAGCAACACGGACTCGGTCCCCGACTTGACCATCGTGTTCATTTTTTTACGAAAGGAATTGAGTCCTTTTACCGGCGTTCGGTTTATCGACAGAATTAAATCCTTCGGTCTCAGTCCTGATTGATGGGCCAGGGATCCCCGTTGAATCCGTTGAATCTGGAGAATCGGCTGATCCACATTGAACCCCGATCGGTTCGCTTCCTCGGGTGATATTTCAGTTAGGCTCAAACCTAATTTATCCAGGATGCTTTCCTTCCGTTCGGAACGGTTGGCCCGCCTGGAGGTGCCGGCATCCGGACGTTCCCCCAGCGTAATTGTTAATTTCTTTTGTTCTCCATTCCGTTGTATAACGACGCCCACTTGTTCCCCGGGTTCGTGTTGAATGACTCGCCGCTGTAAATCCGTCGGTGATTCAATCGACGTTCCGTCCATGGCCAGTATCAGGTCCCCCCGTTTTAAACCGCCATCGGCCGCGGGACTGTTGGTCATAACCTTCACGACGACGGCCCCCTGCGTCGCATCAAAATGTGATTGTAAATTCCTCTTGGAGAGTCCCTGGATGGAGACACCCATCCAGGCCCTCTTCACCTCGCCATACTGGATCAGGTCACGGGCGGTCCGTTTGGCAAGGTTGGAGGCACTGGCAAATCCCACCCCCTGGTTTCCCCCGCTGGTCGATTGGATAATCGTGTTGATCCCGATGATTTCACCCTGAATGTTTACCAGTGGTCCTCCGGAGTTTCCCCGGTTGATGGGGGCGTCGGTCTGAACGAAATTTTCGTACTGGGTCGCCTGGATGGACCGCTCCAGTGCACTTACATGCCCGACACTCACGGAATTACTCAATGAAAAGGGACTGCCGACGGCCAGGGCCCATTGACCGACGTTCAACTTGGAAGAATCCGCGAAATCCAGTTCGGGAAGCTTCCGGCGGTTGATCTTTAACACCGCCAGGTCCGTGCGGGGGTCCTTGCCGACAACCGTGGCCGACACTTTTTTCTTGTTGTGAAGCAGAACCTTGATTTCATTCACGTCTTTGATGACGTGATAATTGGTGAGGATGTACCCGTTGGATCGAATAATGACTCCACTACCAAGTCCCCGGACCTTCCGTCCCTGCGATCGTCCCTCGTCACGGCGGGGTTTCGGGATCCCCTTTGGGCCGAACCGGAACGGGAAACCGGGGCGTTTTATGTTTTTCTCCACGTAAATGGTCACCACGGCGGGGCGAGATTTCTCGGCCGTGTAATTTAGTCCCTTCTCGATTTGTTTCATCACGGCCAGGGATTCCTCGGGAACGGTTCCCTCGAACCGGGGACCACTATAAACAGGGGTATCAGCCGTATAAACGGGTACCGGTCCCGAGAGAAGGCCGAATACCAGAACCACCATCAATACAATCGGGCGCACGTTAGCCGGATTTGTGTTCATACAGAACATCCCTCTGATTCAAAGTACGGATCAATTCGAATCAGTTAGACGTTGATTGTAACGGACGATTTCTTTCGCAATTCCTGAACCAGTTGCTGGCGTTGTTGCTGTTTCTCCCGCTGTTTCAACCGCCGTTTCAGGAACCGTTTAGCCTTTTTGAAAGGCATTTTCCCAAAACGCTTCTTGTTATTCTCGTAATAGGTGCGAAGTTCCTTGTCCGTCACCGATACCTCCGGTGTTTTCATTCGAACGAATTTCTTAACACGCTTTTGATCACGGATTCGTTGAAGAAATTCAGACTTCGACATCCCCTTTCGCTTTAGCTTTTTCATCACGGACTTTTCTCCACCAAACCGTTTCAGGAGCCGGTTCCAGCGCTGTTGAACGGCGGAATCCGATACCGTCACCCCGGATTTCTTCGCATGGGATTTAAGCACAAGTTGTCCGACCATCCCTTTTTTTACACGCTTCCGTGCCTGTTTTCTTAGCATTTTCTTCGAGGGAGACTTTGACTTGCTGCGCTTCATGCGCTGTTTCATCTTCTTAACCTGGCGCTGAACGGCGCGATTAAATTCCTGTTGAGAAATCGTTTCCTGATCCACCTTGATGGCGACATCAGTCGAGCTTTTGTCAGAGTCGGCGCTCGAGGCGTTGCCGTGTTTCGCCATGACCGGGCCGACCGCGTAAACCAACACTATCATCATGGCAAGAAGACTTAGGGGGAAATTAGTCAGGTGTCCTTTCCCGTGCTTTAAATCAATTCCAAACATCGTAAAACCTCCAAAATACATCGGATCAGATCGTTTGAACAGTTGTTATCGATTCAACTTGAAGTATGAATGTCTCAATATAATTTGCGAAACATACCTCAGTTCGACCGGTCACCTTTCATTTGTTTCATCCGTTTCCTAATTGAAGGAGGTAGCTTCCTTTTTTTTCCGGATGGTTGAAACCGGGACGACCCTCCCGCCGACGATGGCCACTCCTCGGGTAATTCGGGCAGATCCTGAAACATGCCCGCCGGATCCATACGCGTGGTCACTCCCGGCCATCCGTCACGCTTAACCAGGCGTTTCCCCTCTTTCGTCCCCCCCAGCTTCAAGGTCACCGGCCCCTTTCCTTTTATTTCAAGTTTCAACCGGGCTTGGTACGGGGTCAGTCCGTCGGGAACGGCCGTGTCGTAAAACATGGACGCGGAAAGGGAAAACAGGGATTGTAATCCATTTGATAATGCCCGGCCGTCGGTGTCCGAGAGAACCTGACTGTCCCCCCCATTCCGCTTCATCCGCCATCCCGAGGAGGCACGGGAGTATTTCACGGAACCGGATGACGTGGCGAACTGAATCGAACGCAGATCCGACGGCTTTGCGGAAAACAATTGTTTGCGCCTCAGGTCCTTCACCGTTGGAATGAGCGTTTCACGAAATTGACTTTCCATCACAAAAACCGGTCCCTTCGCCTGTTTTCCGTAACGGACGTAAAATCCGGAGCCCATGGGGTCATCCCCCCCGACGTACAGCGTATGTTTTTTCTCCCCCTGACGGATCGTGATCACTTCATTCGATTGTTCAAAACCATACCCCCGGTTCTTCTTCCCCTTAAACCGGTCAATGAGTTTGGGATCAAGAAGGTTTCCGAGCCACTCGTTCACGGAAGATTTCCCCATGCGGACCCCGTCAGGTTGGACAAATTTCCAGGACTTGCCCGCCCGTTTCACCCGTAGCCTGGTTTGGCCATTTTTTGTATAGGCAATTTCCCGTATCGATTGCTTTTTGACTCCCTCGAACAACCAGGTGACGTCATTCGTTTTCTCGGTGCCGGAGTAAAAATAATAGGCTCCGCCCAGAATCACGGCGACGGCGGTTAAACCCCACAGCCACCAGTCTTCCGTTAAAGATTTTTCCGCTTCCACCAGACAGCTCCTCCCCACGCCAGGATAAAAATCGGAATGAGTCCCATGGAGATTGCCTGAATCAATTGAACCTGTCCGGCCGTCAGGGTAACTTTATTGTAATCAGAGGGAGTGGGTCGGATACTCAACGAGACCTGTCTCTCAAAAATCCAGTTCACCAAATTCAGCGCAAAGTTTTTGTTGCCGGTATTTCGAAACATTTGATTGGTTAAGAACGTCACGTTACCAAGTCCCACCACTTTGGCTCCCCTCTGATTGGACCAGACGGCCCCCACGGTAAATGTTTCCCTTCGGTCCGTTTCGGGGTTAAATTCAGGCCGGACTTTTTGCCCGATCGGCTTGGAAAACGCCTGTGACGAGGTGATGAGAATTTTCGTGGCCGTGTCTCCTCCAGCCGTGGGAGCGGTTAATTCTATCGGTGCCGATCGCCCGACCTGAACCAGAACCCCCTGCTCTTTCAGACTTTTCAGCACGGGATGATTGCCGAGCTTCGGCACAAAAATAAACGGATTGAGCAACGATGC
>JBDGPI010000215.1:0-4237 GCA_042219765.1 Salsurabacterium abyssinicum (SeqCode) | reverse complement strand
GAAAGACTAAACTATTCTCTGTTCAATCTGTTCGACGGTCTCTGAAACACTATAGTTCAGCATACATGATTACTCCATTTGTGGAATTGATTCCATCGCTGGTTAGGGGACCAAGGGTTATACCCCGAAGAGTAGAATAGCGAACCTATTACCCCTTCCACTGGAAAAACTTTCAGGGACCTGGGTTATGATTCTTCCCTTTCGTTCGGCCCGTGTTATCGTATGGATGTTCCAAAGCTTCAGAGGTAGTAGCAAGTGTAATTGCAAAATTACGGTTGCTGTCCAACCAGGGGTCATCTTTTGTTCTAAGGAGGTAACCGTAATGGATACCGGTACTGTTAAGTGGTTCAATGACGACAAAGGTTTTGGCTTCATTGAACAGGAACTCGGTGAGGACGCCTTCGTCCACTACTCCGAGATCCAGTCCGACGGTTTCAAGTCCCTCGATGAGGGTGACGAGGTCGAATTCGACCTCGAGGAAACCGACAAGGGCCTTTCGGCCATTAACGTTTCCGTCGTCGACGCCACGGTTTAACGACAACCGTTACTAAAAGCTCCTGCCCCCACGGGCGGGAGCTTTTTTTATTTCCCCCAATCGTTACTTCAAATAAACTTTCTCCTCCGCAGTTATGAGCAATCCCTGGAGTAATTCCTTCGCGGATAGTATTGGGGATTAGTTGATTAGCTCAATTATTTGCAGGAGACTTGCTTTAAAACATCCCACCCGAATAACAGTTCCCACGTATTTTTGAATCTAATAAATACCAAACTATCGTCATGACTTATTGACTCACGTCCCGCAGAAAATCATTTCAACTCGCTGATCCGAGGTGGGAGGGTGCAGAAGCTCGTCCTGGCCGTCCGGCCAGTCAAAGGGGCTGGTGAGAACGTCGGCAAGTTCGTGGAATTTGTCGTAATTGTCGTGCTCGACCGCCTGTTCGATCGCATCATGCACGTGGTAATTCCGGGGAATGACGACGGGATTGATTTCACGCATGGACGCCGCACTTTCAGCTGTCGGTCGGTCCTGCTCGTGAAGCCGTTCCTGCCAGCGGTCCAGCCAGGCGTCAAACTCCGATGGGACTGTGAAGAACTCAAGAACATTAATTTAAACATCAACGTTAATATTTACGGTCTTTCCAATATCCCGGTTCACGTTTGTCATGCATAATTGCTAACACTACAAGTTTGGATTCTCGGAGACCATAAATTATTGAGAAAGGATAATCGGAAATAACGTAACGACGGATTGATTCTTCCTCGAGATCGCCAATTCTGGGAAAGGTTTCGATTAAATTTTCTGCACTCTCAATAGTCTGCCGCAGATCTTCACCTGTTCCAAATTCATCTTCGGCAATATCGATTGCCTCGAAAAGTTCGACCCGAGCCTGGGGATGATACTCAACTTTCATTCGAGACGGTCTTTGGCTTCTTTCATCACGTCTTCCGAGGGAATAGTTTCAACTTCTCCAGCTTCTACTTCTCCGAAACGGTCTTTGGCCAAGTCAAGCCATTTCGATTTTAAATCGCCGGAAGCTTGGTCATCGATCATCGACGAAAGTTTTACCAGTAAAAGAGCTTTTTCGTCCTGAGATAGCTCTTTGGCTTTCTCAGCAATTTCCTCGACCTTTGAACTCACAATAAAACAACCTCCTTAACTAAAGTATATGTCACTGAAGGATTAGAATCGAATACAGAAGGTTTTACCCTGGAGGATGGAATTGTTGAATAACACACTTATTTGCAGGACACTCGCCTAACATAATTTCTGCACGAATTATGGTTATCTCGAAACTGTGAGTGTAGTTATGACAAAAATGCATCGTCATTTATTGACTCACGTTCCGCAGAACGTCATCTTTACTCGTTGATCCGAGGTGGGAGGGTGCAGAAGCTCGTCCTGGCCGTCCGGCCAGTCAAAGGGGCTGGTGAGAACGTCGGCAAGTTCGTGGAATTTGTCGTAATTGTCGTGCTCGACCGCCTGTTCGATCGCGTCGTTTATGTGGTAATTCCGGGGGATGAGGACGGGGTTGGTAGACCGCATGGATTCCGCAACCTCGGTCGCCGGTCGGTCCTGCCGCTGAAGCCGTTCCTGCCAGCGGTCCAGCCAGGCAACAAACTCCGATGGGAATGTGAAGAACTCACCAACGGTTCGGCCCTCCGGATCCGAGTCCGGGTCGGCGAGTTCGGTGAGCCGGCGGAAGGCCAGCGTGAAGTCGACGTTATTTTCTTCCAGTCGATCGAAGAAATCATCCACCAGCTCTTCGTCCTCGGATCGGAACTCCTCCAGCCCCAGCTTCTCGGCAATCCCGTCGTTGTAAGCGGTTTGATACCGGTGCATGAAGTCGTCGAGAATCGATTCCAGTTCGGTTTCCATGTCGCTGTCCTCGCCGGCGAGTTTCAGTAAGGCTCCCGCAAATCGCTGGAGGTTCCACCGGGCGATCGAGGGTTGCTCCTTGTAGGCGTAGCGCCCGTATCGGTCGATGGAACTGAAGACTGTCTCCGGATCGTAGTCGTTCATGAACGCGCAGGGACCGTAGTCGATCGTCTCCCCCGACAGCAGGGTGTTGTCGGTATTCATGACGCCGTGGACGAATCCGACCAGCTGCCACTGAGCAATTAACTCGGCCTGGCGGTCGACGACGCCATCGAAAAGGTCAACGGGGTCCGTCGATTCAAGCTCCGGGTAGTGGCGCTGGACGGTATAGATCGTCAGATCGCGAAGGGCTTCAGTATTGTCACGAGCCGCAAAATACTGGAAGGTACCTACCCGGATGTGGCTTCGGGCCACACGGACCAGTACCGCCCCCGGTTCGGGACCATTCCGGCGCCGCACCGTCTCACCCGTTGAAGCCGCCGTGAGTGAACGGGTTGTGGGAATACCCATCGAGTGCGTGGCTTCGCTCACGAGGTATTCACGCAGAACGGGACCCAGCGGGGCACGTCCGTCACCCTGTCGTGAAAATGCAGTTCGACCGGAACCTTTCAAATGAATATCGAACCGCCGACCGTCACCATCGACGACTTCCCCGAGTAAGTGGGCACGTCCGTCACCGAGCTGTGGCTGGAATTGACCGTACTGATCACCGGCGTAGGCCATTGCGACCGGTCGGGATCCGTCAAGAATACGATTGCCGACGGCAAACTCGGCCCCCTCGTCCGACGCAAGCCATTCGGGACCAAACCCGAGGCATTCTGCCAGTTCATCATTTACCCGAACACTTACCGGATCACTCACCGGCTCGGGGTCACATTCGACGTAGAGGTCTTCGTTCAGCTTAACGTAAGTGTTTTCGAGTTCTGGATACATGATTACTCCATTAGCGGGATTGATGTCATCACTGCATAGGGTCTCAAAGGTCATGCCCATATTCTCGGTTTGATTTCACTTTTTATAAACCAACCCTTTCCAGTGAAACGGTCAAAACCCGTGTGGCGGGACTGTATGCTATTGAACGCTCGGCGGTTAAAATAAATCCCTTTTTAAATCAGGACTTCTTGTTTCAAGTTCGGGAACTCGGCACATATCTTTGCTTTATTCAGTGACTCACTGAACGGGCAACCATTGATTGGTCGTCAACCCGGTACACTAATATCGCATTCCCTTTGACTCGGTATAGAGATTCATCATAATCAGACTAATAGTTTATTCCTTGTAGAAGTCGGTTTTCGATGCATCCGACCGGGACCGCTGAGGCCCGTAAAACCGTCAATGAGAACTGACTATCATTCACCGGGAGATCGATACCGTGGCCGAATCCAAAAGCATAGGATGGAAGACGTACCTTGCCGGAGCCGCCGTAACAGCATCGGGACTCTTGCTGGCCGACCAGTTCCTGCAGTGGAAGTACGGCACCTCCGAATCAGCCGATGAACTGCACTACGCGACGACCGATGACGGCATTGACATCGGTTTATGGCGCCACAGGGCCGACCGGAAGGACGCCGACCCGGTTCTTGTGGTCCATGGCCTCGGGGTCAACCACCGGCACATGGACCTCGACGGACCCTGTAGCGTCGCCAAACACCTCCAGTCCAGGGGGTACGACTGTTGGGTAGTAGTTCTCAGGGGTCGTGGCGTCAGTGAGACACCCGATCAATCGTGGAATTTTGACGACTTCGCCCAGCGCGATCTGCCCGCTGCCATCGATTACGTCCTCGAGGAGACGGGACGGGACGAACTGCACTGGGTCGGTCACAGCATGGGAGGCATGCTCTATTACGCAGTGGCCGGAGC
>JBDGPI010000214.1:0-5770 GCA_042219765.1 Salsurabacterium abyssinicum (SeqCode) | reverse complement strand
GGCTCGTCTTCCGGGAAATTATCACGACCTGCTTGAATTTAGAGAAACCCGTCACCGTGGGCTACCTGGGGCCGGAAGCTACCTTCACCCATTCGGCCGCACTGGAGCGTTTTGGTCACAGCACTGACCTGAAGCCCCTCAAGACCGTTTCCGAGGTTTTCGAGAACGTCGAGCGTGAGGAAGTCGATTACGGAATTGTCCCCATTGAAAACAGCAGCGAAGGGGCCGTGCGGCACACCCTCGACCGATTCCTGGATTCAAACCTGTCAATTTGCAGTGAGTCCTACCTGCAGATTGAACTTTACCTGCTGAGCCAGGAAGAAACACTTGAGTCAATTGAGACAGTTTATTCGCACGGCCAGGCACTTTCTCAGTCAACCGATTGGATTGAACGAAAGTTACCCGGGGTTTCAATTCAAGAAACGAAGAGCACGGCTGAAGCGGCCGAAATTGCCTCGGAGCAACCGGGGACGGCCGCCGTGGCAAGCGAAGCCGCGGCCGACATGTACGACCTGGATATTCTGGCCCGAAACATCGAGAAACCCTCGGTGAACTATACCCGGTTTCTGGTTCTCGGAATGGAGTCGCCCTCGCCGACCGGTGACGACAAGACGACGGTTGTCTTTTCGGCTCAGGACCGGGCCGGCGCCCTTCACGAAATCCTGGAACCCTTCGGGAACTACGACATTAACATGACCAAAATTGAGTCCCGGCCGTCCCGGGAGAAAACCTGGGATTACATGTTTTTCGTCGATTTTCAGGGACACAAGGACGATCGGGCGGTGGGGAACCTCCTGAATGACCTGAGGTCCCTTTCGAGCATGTTCAAGGTCCTCGGGTCCTATCCCCGGGAAAATCCTTTCGAGTAAAGCCACTTGTCCATGAGCAATTTATCACCCCGACCGGAGATAGAGGGGATGTCACCCTACGAACCCGGGAAGCCCGTTGAGGAAATCACCCGGGAGTACAACCTCGAGCAGGATCCGGTAAAACTCGCCTCCAACGAGAATCCTTACTCCCCACCGGATGAACTGAGGGCCGTTTTTCAGGACGAATATTCCCGACTCAATCGATACCCCGACGGCGGTAGTTACTATTTGCGAAAAGCCCTGGCCGAGAAGTACGACTGGCCGGCGCAGGGCATCGTGATTGGGGCCGGCAGCGATGAGATTGTGGACTTCCTGGCCAAGGCCTTCCTCCGTCCCGAGGACGAGGTCGTTGTGGCGGATCCGTCCTTCATTCGCCATCAGATGCTGACCGTAATGATGGGGGCAACGCCGGTGACTGTCCCCCTTACCGACGATTACCGTATGAACCTCGATCGGATGCTGGAGGTCGTTACTGACCGGACCAGGTTCATTTGTATTCCGAACCCGAACAATCCGACCTCCCGCCACGTTGGATCGGAGGCGCTCGACGAGTTCCTGACTTCACTACCCGAAACCGTCACCGTTTTACTTGATGAAGCCTACCGGGAGTTCATGGATCAGCCGGATTACCCGGACGGACGGTCGATACTCTCCCGGTACGACTCGACCGGTCCCTCGGTCGTCCTTCTGAGGACGTTCTCGAAGGCTTATGGGTTTGCGGGACTCCGGGTGGGGTATGGACTCATGGAGCCCGAACGAGCCACCGAACTCCATAAGGTTCGACCGCCTTTCAACGTTAGTCGGCCCGCACAGGCCGTTGCCGTGGAAGCTCTCCAGAACGACAAGTACGTGAAAACGGCCCGCCGGAAGATTTCCGAGTCCCGCAGCCACTTGCTGCAGGAACTCCGGGACCGGGGATTAGAGGTGGTCCCACCGTCGGCGAATTTCATGCTGGTCGGGACCCCGGAGGGTTTCGACGCCGAGTCATTCTGCGAGGCCCTCATCAAACGTGGCGTTATCGTACGGTCGATGGCTCCGTATGGGTTGACCGAACACGTTCGAATCAGCGTGGGCAAGCCCGAGGAAAACAATCGTCTACTAACGGCACTGGATTCGACCCTTGGATAACAAGACTCACCTGCACATTATCGGTCTGGGGTTGATTGGTGGCTCCGTGGCCGGAGGACTCCGGGAGGCCCCCTACACAGTCTCCGGTTGGGACACGGAAGAATCCACCCGGCAGGAGGCCCTGGACAGGGAGCTTATAGAGTCCGTGTATCCCCCCGATGACCTACCGGAGTCCGTTTCAGGTGTGTTGCTGGCGATTCCGGTACCGGAAATGGTTCCCGTAACCGAAACCCTGATGGACAGCAATCATTTGCCCGAATTTATAACGGATGTTGGTTCCACGAAATCCTGGGTCTGTGATCGAATGAAATCCCTCCTGAAGGGAGAACCCCGTTTCATTGGCGCCCATCCAATGGCCGGATCCGAGGAGTCGGGACTGTCGGCGGCGGACCCGATCCTCTTCGAGAACGCGATCAGCGTGATCACGCCGACGGTTGCAGGGGAGAAGCATCTGCTCGACGTGATTCAAATCTGGGAAACTCTCGGGGCTCACGTCCTCGAAATGAGCCCCGACCAGCACGATACGGCGGTTGCTCACGTCAGCCATCTGCCGCACCTGAATGCGGCCGCCCTTCTTCAGACCATTCAGGAAGTCCCAAACTCGGAAACCCAGGCGTTACCCCTTGCCGCCGGTGGGTTCCGTGATACCACAAGGGTTGCCGAAGGTGACCCGGGCCTCTGGAGGGATATTTTTAAGACCAACAAGGACAGGATCACTTCCGGTATCGAGAATTTTGTGGACGTTCTCAAGGAGGCCAAAGCGTACATCGAAAACGACGAATGGGAGGAAATCACCCGGTGGCTGGATGAGGCGCGGCAGACCCGGGATGAAATACCTGAAAAAACCAAGGGACTCCTCGGGAGTCTGTTTGAGTTGAAGATTCTTGCTCCCGATAAACCCGGTATTCTGGCTCATATTACCGGGACACTTGCCGAGGAGTCGATCAACATTACCGATATTGAGGTCCTAAAAATACGGGAGGGTGAGCTCGGGACAATCCGCCTGCGGTTTCGCCGTCAGGACCAGCTCGAGGAAGCCCGCCAGGTCTTAACGGACACCGACGAGGAGATTCGAATAATATGAGTGGCAACGAACAACTCAATGTTATTGCTATTGATGGGCCAGCCGGCAGCGGCAAGAGTACGGTCGCCAAACGAACGGCCCGGCGGCTTGACTGGACGTACGTTGACACTGGGGCGATGTATCGATGCCTCTGTCTTAAAGCCCTCAGGAATGACATATCCACCGATGACACTGACGGTCTGGTGAGAGCCCTTGATGCCAGCGAAATTGAGATGTCCTTCGAATCGGGTGAGTTGACCGTCCGTCTGGACTACGAGGACGTCAGTGAGGCGATTCGTAAAACTCAAGTTGACGAAGCCGTAAGCGACGTGGCTGCCCACAAGGAAGTCCGGGAAAAGATGGTCGACATGCAGCGGCGCATGGGGGAACGTGGTGAGGCCGTTGTCGAGGGACGTGATATTGGCACAGTCGTCTTCCCGGACGCCGAGCATAAATTTTTCCTCGATGCTCCGCTTGATGTCCGAGCACGGAGGCGCTACAATCAGCTTGTCGATTCAGGTCACACCGAAATTACCTATCAAGCAGTGCTGGATGACATGCAGCAACGTGATGAGACTGACCGTGAACGGTCGGCGGGTCCCTTAAAACCCCCTGACGACGCGATTATGATCGATACTACCGACCCGTCCGCCGAAGAGGTGGTGAACCGCATCATACAGACCCTTGGAAAAGACTCCTGATTCTGTCTCCCTGGCACGACAACAGAGGTTGGACCGTACTCTTTTCTACCGTGGCCTTCAAATAGTCGCCCGCCCTTTCCTGAGCATATATTTTCGACATCAAACGCACGGGGTGGACAATATACCGGACACATCCGGGGCGGTTATCGCAACAAACCACGCCAGTAACCTTGATCCCCCTCTGATAGGAGCCGACGTGCCCAGACCCCTTTTTACGATGGCGAAGAAGTCTCTCCACGAGACACCCGGGTTGGGGTACTTAATCCGATCCCTCCATTCGTTTCCCGTGCGGCGGGGGGTTCTCGATACGACCGCTCTGCGAACGGCCGTCGAATTACTTCAGAGTGGCAACCTGGTCCTTATGTTTCCCGAGGGAACCCGCTCCAGCGACGGACGGCTGCAGGAGGCAAGACCCGGCGTTGGCAAAATTGTGGCCGAAGCCGGTGCGACGGTGGTCCCCGGTTACGTAAGTGGGACCCACAGAGCCATGGGAAAAGGCTCGGTATTTCCAAAACCCGTGAAAACATCAGTTACTTTTGGCGATCCATTGAAGTTTGATGATATATTAAATACGGAGACGGACCGTGGCGACTACGAGGCAATATCCGAGAGTATCATGGACTCAATCCGATCGATCAAAGCTCGTGTAGAATCATCTTCCTAGGAGGGAATTTGCTAGAATGGGCGAAATGAATCCAACAATGCTGGATCCGGACAACGATGATTTTGATCTTGAGGACGAGGAGAATAAGCCCGAGGATACACAAACGGACCGGACCGACGAGGAGACCGAGGACGAGACTGACACGGCTACCTCCGAGGAACAGCCGACCGAAGAACAAGCCAGCGAGGAACCGCCCTCCGAGGAAGAAACCGAGATTGAGGAAGGGGCTATCCTTGAAGGGGAAGTCGTCAAGACCGATGACGTAGAGGCTTACGTGGATATTGGATGGCAGAGCGAAGGAATTCTCCCGTACGATCAACTCCGTGAGGGATCAATCACCGAAGGTCAGGACATAACCGTCAAAATTGTCACCATGGAGGGCGAGGACGGACTGCCGGTCCTCAGCGAAAAGCAGGCCCTGGCGGATCTTGCCTGGAACCGTGTCAAAAAGTATGCCGCTAACGATCAACCGGTCGAGGGCACTGTCTTCAAAAAAATAAAAGGTGGATTCCTCGTTCGGTTGTCCGGTGGGTTAACGGCTTTCATGCCGATGTCCCACATTAGCCTGAGCAAGAAGAAAGACCACGAACGTTACATCGACAAAACCTTTGAAATGAAAATTATCGAGTTCGACCGAGACGAGGACAACGTGGTTGTCTCAAGGAAAAAGCACCTTGAGGAACAAAAGGAAGCCGAAAAGAAGAAGTTCTTCGATCAACACGATGAAGGAGATTGGGTGGAAGGAGCGGTCAAGAACATCGTAAATTTCGGTGCCTTCATTAACCTTGGACCCGTCGATGGTCTCCTTCATATCAGCGACATCGCCTGGGGTCAGGTACGCAACGTTGAAGATTACTTTTCCCAGGGCGATGAACTTGAAGTCAAGATACTGTCGATTGACCCCGACGAATCCAAAGTGTCCCTCGGACTCAAACAGAAGTACCCCGATCCGTGGGAGGACATTCACGAAAATTACGAGGTCGGTGACGTGACGACGGGTGAGATTGTCGACGTCTGGGACGATGGGGTATTCGTTCGGCTCGAACAGCACGTCGAAGGAAAAATCGACGAGTCCGAGCTTTCCTGGATCGAATCGTGGAATCATCCGTCGGATCAATTCGAGGAAGGCGAGAAAATTAAAGTCAAAATTACCGGAATTGACGAGGAACGCCGGATTATCTCGCTGAGCCACAAACAAATCACCAACAACCCCTGGAAAATTCTAAAGGAACGCTTCCCCGAGGAGACGGTTCTCAAGGCTCCCGTCGTCGACATTCACCAGGACCACATTAACGTTCAGTTGCTTGAAAGCGTCAAGGGGATTATTCGTCGCCCCGACATAAGC
>JBDGPI010000213.1:8448-26365 GCA_042219765.1 Salsurabacterium abyssinicum (SeqCode) | reverse complement strand
CGAATCGGTCGAAAGTTGATGACGGGAGGACGTTCGCCGGATGCCTGCGGGTGTAAAGTAAGCCCCCTCCAGCAGAACGGAATCGGTATCGGGGGTGACCCCGGAGTTCTGACCGCCCATTACACCGGCAAGGGCCTGGGGACCCGTGGAATCCGCAATCACGAGATCGTCGGAGTTCAGGTCCAGATCCGAGCCGTCCAGGGTTGTCAGCGATTCCTCGGAACCAGCCGCACGAACAGTGATCGGAGCAGTGATCGTGTCACGGTCAAAGGCATGTAGCGGGTTCCCCATTTCAAATAAAACGTAATTCGTTGCGTCGACAATGCAGTTTCGAGGTTGTACTCCCATTTGAATAAGCCGCTTCTGCAGGGATGGTGTTGATTTTTCGGGGGTTAGGCCCGAAATGGTGATACCGGTGTAGTGACGACAGCGTTCAGGGGCTTCAATAGTTATTGCTAGGTTGTCGTCGGATCCGTTGAAACTATCGGGCCCGTTGACGGTCGGCTCGGATAGTTGCCGGTCTTGGGCCGTGGCGTAGTCCCGGGCGATACCCATTATTGATAAGCAATCGGAACGGTTGGGGGTAAGATCGATGTCGAGCAGGGGTTGACTCAAGTCCAGCGCTTCCACGGGGTCAGTCCCGGCTTCAAAGTCATCCGAGAGTTCGAGAAGTGCGGCGGAGGATCCGGTAAGTCCGAGTTCTTCCAGAGAACAGAGCATTCCCTGCGAGGGAACACCACTCAGATTTTCGGTTTCAACGATTTGATCCTGGAGGGTCGAACCAGGAGGGGCCCATACGTACTGGCTTTCCGGAGTGAGGTTGGAAGCTGCCGTCACCACAGTTGTTTTATCGGAGCTTCCATCGGAAAGGGTACAGACCGTTAGTTCACTGTTGTTAGGATGGTCCTCAACGTTTTCAAGTGTGACAATCAGCAGGCCGTCAAGGGAACGTGACGGTCGTATGACGTCCTCAACTTCGAGGCCTATCTGGGTCAAATCATAGACGATTCGTCCTGTGTCATCCGGCAGGTTAACGTAATCGGACAGCCAGCTGATCGGCGTACGCATGGTCTAAAGGAGGTCCTCGCGTCAGGAAATAGGTCGGTCGTTGGAGAATTGCTCAAGGAAACGCAGATCGTTCTCGAACAAGAGTTGTAAATTATCTATATCGTATTTAAGCATGGCGAGCCGCTCGACTCCCATTCCGAACGCAAATCCCTGTACTGATTCCGGGTCGTACCCGACGGCGTCGAAAACGGCCGGATCAACCATGCCGGCGCCAAGGATTTCAAGCCACTCGGAGGAGCCGGATCCCTGGAAGGAAATATCAATTTCCGCGGACGGTTCGGTAAACGGGAAGTAACTGGGCCGAAAACGAGTTTCAACGGGTTCGTCAAAGAACCGTTCGACGAACAATTCCAGGGTCCCTTTAAGTTCGGTGAAGGTTACCGAATCGTCGACCCACAACCCTTCAACCTGATGGAAGACGGGCGAATGGGTGCGGTCGGCATCCCTGCGGAAGACCCGACCCGGAACAATAATCCGAACGGGGGGCTTGTTATCTTCCATGGTACGAATCTGTACGGGTGAAGTATGGGTTCGAAGCAGTCGGTTGTCCTCGAGGTAAAACGTGTCATGCATATCCCGTGCCGGGTGATCCTCGGGAATATTGAGGGCTTCGAAATTGTACCACTCCGTTTCAATTTCGGGGCCATCCTCGGAGCGAAACCCCATCTTGCGAAAAATATCCTCGATTTCCCGCAGGACGGTGGCAATAGGATGGACGCTGCCCGCATCACGGTTTCGCCCGGAGAGAGTGACGTCTATCCAGTCCTCGGATGTGGTGGAGTCCTCCCCGGCAAGTTGTTCTTTGAGGGATTCGTAACGTTCCGAGAGGGTATTTTTTAGCTCGTTTGCCCGGCGGCCAATTTCGGCTCGCTTCTCGTCGGGCACGGAGTCCATCGAATCAAAAATTCGGCTGATTTTACCGTCCCGACCCAGATACTCGATGTGGAAGTCGTCGAGTTCCTCAAGGCTACCGCAGTTATCGAGTTCCTGGAACGCTTCTTCCTCGAGTTCGTCGAGGGATTGAACGTCGGTGATCAAGAGTCACTTCGCGTCCTCGGCCAGCTCAACGATCTGGGCGAAGGTCTCGGAGTCATGGACGGCAATATCGGCAAGCATTTTACGGTTCAGTTCCACGCCCGCCTTCTTGAGTCCTCCCATAAGCTGGCTGTAAGTTGTGCCCTCCTGCCGGGCGGCTGCATTAATCCGGGTGATCCAGAGGCGACGGAATTCACGTTTCTTTTCCCGGCGATGCTTGTAGGCGTGCTTGAGACCGCGCTCGTATCGTTCCTTGGCTTTTCGGTAAAGGTTGCTGTTGTGACCACGGTAACCGCGGGCCTTCTTCAGAACCTTCTTGTGGCGTTTACGGCGAGTGGTACTTTTCTTGGTTCGTGACATGACAGTGTCTCCTTTCGGCGGTTAAAGTCCGACTTGTCCGGTAATGGGTGCTGCAGTAGGGAAGCGGTACGTTAGTACCCCGGAAGCATCTGTTTTACGCGTTTCTTGTCCGCTTTGCTAATTTCGGTCTCACCGGACAAGTTTTTCTTGCGGTTGGAACTTTTTCCAGTAAGAAGGTGATTCTTTCCTGCTCGGGAATGCATCACTTTTCCGTTGGCCGTAATCTTGAACCGTTTTTTAACGGCCTGTCGGGTTTTCATTTTTGGCATGGTAATGCGTCCTCCAGTCCAGTGGGAATAATCAATTTTTGCTGCTTTTGGGTTCCATGACCATCGTCATGGTTTTTCCTTCAAGCTGGGGTTGCTTCGTGATTTTCCCGTGATCCTCCAGGCGTTCTTTCACTTTGTCGAGAAGCTCTTCCCCCATTTCGGGACGAGTGATTTCTCGCCCGCGAAAAAGGACCTGGAATTTCACTTTGTTGTTGTTTTCGAGGAACCCCTGTGCATCGTTGAGCTTGTAACTTAAATCATGGTCGGCAATCTGCGGCTTCAGGCGCAGTTGCTTTAATTCCATCGTCTCCTGGGATTGTTTCTGACGCTGGCGTTCCTTCTGTTGCTCGTATTTGTACTTGCCGTAGTCCATCAGTTTAACGACGACGGGATCCGCTTTTGGAGCAACTTCAACAAGGTCCTTGTCGGCTTCTTTTGCCTTCTTGATTGCTTCGTCCATGCTCAGTACTCCAACCTGATCGCCGTCTTCTTTGACCAGGCGGACTTCGGATTCCTTGATTTCTTCGTTGACACGAACGTTCTCCTCTGGTTTAGCTATGAAAGGCACCTCCGAAACGGTTGAAACAATGAGAAATAGGGTGAATGAAGTTGAAATTGCCCCATAAGTGTAAAATACTCAAGGGAGCCGATAAAGCAGTTTCTTTATAACAATAGTTTGATGAATCTTATCATAGTTACCGGATCAATTTAATTATCTTCAGCAGTTGCAGGGATACAGGCCAATGAAGGGATATTGTCTTGTCGAAGTTCCGATGCTATCGGTCAAATCCATTCGGGAAGCCGAACCCGGGATGGAACTCGAGGAAGCAGCCTTCAACCGTGAGGGACGAGTCATTGCCGAAGAGGGGGAAGTCCTGACGGAGAATCGCATAGAGAAGTTGAAAAATCTCAATGTCCGAAAAATTGTTACTCTGGACAGCAAAACGCAGTGGATTCCCGAGGATGACCTCGAAACGCTGGACGGAGACCCCGACGTCAAAGAACGCAAGGAATTCTCCGAGGCCACGGGAGAAATCGTGGAATCCCTCCGGGAGAACCATACCATCGAAAACCTCCGTAAAACTGCCCTTCACCTGCGCCGTCAGGCTCACCACGCCGGCGACGAGGAGGGAGTGGGGTACCTTGATGATTTAATTGACCGGACCCACCAACTGGAGCAGGAAATAGAGGATCTGAAAAACAGACTCGAGCAGGTGGAGGACGAGGAAGCCCGGGAGGAACTTCTCGACACCCTCGAGGGTAAGGTTCGTCAGGTGGACGAAGCCATGCTGAACCTGGCTGCTCCGGATTCAATGATTCGAGAGACTATCGACACCGTTCAGGAAAAGGAACAGGTTCGGTTTGATTTGACGGAGTTCATCATGGACAAACCCGATCTGGCCCAGGGCGGCGTTACTGAGGTTGAGGTCGAGGATTTTCACGAAGTCGAACAACACGACGCGTCCTGGGTCGATAGCCTCAAGTACATTGGTGAGGGGGAACTTCTTGACGGAATTGACAGCTTCATCGAGAGCGTGCGTACGAATTCTCAGGTTCCCGATCGATTGACGAACGAATTCGAAAATTTGAAGGAGGAATTCCGTCGGGAAAAAGAGGTTAAAACCGAACTGTTGAACCAAATGGAATCCCTTGATTTGGACGGTGAGGACTACGATCTCGTAAAAGGGGTAATCGAGGGCGAGGTGAGTTTGCGGAAGTCCAAGTTGTTTGATTTACCAATCAGTGACGCCTTCGCCCGGCGAATGTTCGAATTTATGCAGAATCAGCTTGACCGGCGACACCGGTTGTGGGAGCGAGGTGACAGGGCAACCGAGGGTGAACTATCCGATCTGGTGGACAAGAGTAAATTCATCGACAACAGCCTCCAGACGGAAACTTCCTATACCAGCCAGGCGGATTCCACGGACTCCACCACCGAGGAGTCTCCGGCTGAACGGTCCGAAATGCAGGCGGAACTCTCCGACGGAGCCATCGGGGACACTGTTGAGGCAATTCGGCGCAGCGGACCGCGAGAGGGGGCTTCCGAATTCCTGGAAAAACTGGACCAGGCCGAAAATGTCGTCAACCGGGATATTGAGAGCATCGAACAGACACAGCAAAAGCTGGGTCAAATCGAGGACGAGAAGGAAACAATTGCGGCCACGGTGAAGGATCACGTCGGGGATGAAGACCTTCGGGATCACGTTCTGGACGTTCTCTGGCGCCGGGGGGACTTTGAGCCGGAGGAGTTTATGAAACTCGACGTTCCTCGGGGAATCCTTGAACAGGTTGTCGAAAACCTGCTGGATGAAATGAATTTAACTCGTAGTCTCTGGAGCAAACTCGAGCAGGTCTCGGACAGTTCCGGTTCGATCGACAATTCAATTCACGACAGGAAGGATGAACTGGAGTCAAAACTTGATCGTACAGTGGAAGTTCTCTCGGAAACATCCCACGATGAAACCTCAAGCCTTGACTCGGATCAAAAAACTGATCAAAAAACTGATCCGGATGAGACGGCTGAGTCACTTCGGGTTTTCGTCAACAACGCGGAACCCTACGAGGTCGCCAATCGATTTGACTTATCCGTTTCGACCGTTCAGAGCGCCCAGCAGCTTCTTACCCCGCCGGCCGATATGAATGCCGAGCAACAGCAGTACTGTGATCCGTTGATTACCGAAGCTCACAAAATATTTTACGGTCGTGAGCTTGACGACGATTCCCTGGAACAGCTGGCGTTTTCTCTGGTGGATAAACTGGCCGATTACAACCGGATTTTGAAGATTCTTCTCGATCCGCCCTCCGGTGACCGCTATCTGCTTTCACATGGTGTCAATACCTGCCTGGTTGCTCTGCGGCTCGCGGAGTATTTTGACCTGGGTAGTTCAGACCTGCTGGACCTTGCGGCAGCAAGCCTATCGCTCGATTTTGGGATGGTTGAGATTCCAACGGGATTGTGGGTGAAAAACGACGAGCTCTCCCAGCGGGCGGACCAGGAGGTGAAGAAGCATCCTCTTCTGTCCGGAGGCATCCTGGAGCGGGCCGTTAACGGTGATGAGACCATTACTGAACTTGTCGAGCAGCACCACGAGCGGGCGGATGGAAGCGGATATCCACAGGGGTTAGAGAAGCAGGACCAACACGAATTGTCCCGCCTTCTGAGTGTGGCGGATGCCTACGTGGCCATGCTGGAGGAACGCCCCTACCGAAACGGTATGCAGCCCGACCAGGCGCTCAAAACACTGCTTTCCGAACGAGAGCGGTACGATTCCGAGGCCGTCAGGGCGATCATCAAACGAATAGGTATCTATCCTGATGGCTGTGTGGTCCTGCTATCGGATAAACGGTTGTCGCTTGTCCAGTCACAGAATCCCGATTCACCAACTAACCCTACGGTCCTTGTCATTACGGACACCGAGAGAAACCGGCTCGACAGTCCGGTGAGGGAGGATCTATCCGAGAGCAACACGTCGGTGGAGAAGATCGTAAAGCGTTAGATTGCCTCGAATTCCAGGGTTTCATGAATCAGTCTCCTGTTGTCAACATCCGCTTCGACGGATTCGTAAAAGTCTTCCTTCGTGGCGGAGTAACTGTCCTCCTCACCGTATTCCCTCACCTCAACCTCACCACTTTCTTCCTCGTCGGAACCGATGATAAGCGTGTAGGGGATTTTTTGCGACTGGGATTTTTGAATGCGTTTTCCCAGCGTTTCGTCGGGATCGGTCAATTCAACATCTATGGACCGCTGTTCGAGGTCCCTCTTGATTGTCTCGGCGTAGTCGAGGTTCTCTTCGCTTATGGGAAGAATACACACGGGCGTCGGCGCAAGCCACGCGGGGAATGCCCCCCCGTAATGTTCTACGAGTATTCCAAAGAACCGTTCGAGTGAGCCGAACAGGGCCCGGTGGATCATGATCGGTCGCCGGGCCTCTCCGGATTCGTCCACGTACTCGATGTCGAATTGTTCGGGCAAGTTGAAATCGACCTGGATGGTACTGCACTGCCACTCCCGGTTTAAGGAATCCCGTATCCGGACTTCAATTTTTGGACCGTAGAAAGCGCCCTCGCCTTCACAGATACTGTAGTCTAAGTCACTTCGGTCCAGGGCGTCTTTCAGGGCTTCGGTCGAAAGGTCCCATCGATCGTCGGTGCCGACGTATTTTTCCGGTCGAGTGCTGACGGCTATTTCGTAGTCGTCAAACCCGAACGTGGAGAGAACGTCGATGTTAAAGTCCAGTATCGCTACGAGTTCGTCCTCAAGCTGATCCTCGGTACAGAATACGTGGGCGTCGTCCTGGGTGAACCCCCGTGCTCTCAGGAGTCCATGGAGGACTCCGGATTTTTCCTGCCGGTAAACTGTACCCAGCTCGGCAAAGCGAATCGGGAGATCCCGGTAGCTACGGGTCTGTGAGTTGAATATTTTCATGTGGAAGGGACAGTTCATCGGTTTAACCCGATAATTACGGTCGTCCATTTCCAGGGCCGGAAACATATCCTCGCTGTAATAATCAAGGTGGCCGCTGATGTCCCAGAGTTTCTCCCGAGCCAGGTGCGGGGTGTCCACGAACTCGTAGCCCCGGTCGGTGTGAGCGTCACGGGCGTACTGCTCGATAGTATTTCGTATTTTACTGCCGTTCGGATGCCAGACGACCAGTCCAGGGCCGACCTCATCCTCTATGTGGAAAAGGTCCAGCTCCCGGCCGAGTTTGCGATGATCGCGTTTCTTGGCCTCCTCGAGCCGTTTTTCGTACTGTTCGAGCTGGCGCTGGGAGGGGAAGGAAATACCGTAAATTCGCTGAAGGTCGGCGTTGTCCTCGTCACCCTTCCAGTAGGAGCCCGATAGTTTGGTTAATTTAACGGCTTCAACCTGGCCGGTCGAGGGGAGGTGAGGACCTCTGCAGAGATCCTCGAAACCGTCCTGCCGGTAAAAACTCGGTTTTTCGTCGAGTTCCTCGACGAGCTCAACCTTGTAGTCTTCGCTGCGTTGTTTCAATTCCTCAATGGCTTCCTCTCGGTCCCGGTAGAACCGTTCCAGGGAGTAATCCTGTTTTATAATCTGTCGCATGATGTTCTCGATGTGTTCGAGTTCGTCCTCCGATAGGGTCCTCGGGAGGTCGAAGTCGTAGTAGAATCCTTCCTCGACGGGAGGACCCACACCGAGCTTGACGGATGCATCATCGTCAAAATACATCTTCACGGCCTGAGCCAGGATGTGCGCGGTGGTGTGCCAGTAGATGTTCTTACCCTCGTCGTCCTCGAAGGTCAGAACCTCCACCGTCTCACCGTCGCTTGGTTTCGTGCGAAGGTCGGCGGTCTCACCGCCAATTTTGACTCCTACTGCGTTGTCGTAGCCTTCCGTTTCAAGAATATGTTCGTAGGTTTGGTCGGCGGGTACGGCCATTTCGCTGTCTTCAAGTGTAATCCGGATCGTGTCGGTGTTGGTGGTCATGAAATTCCACTCCAGATCTGTCTGAGGAAGAAGTATTTTTCGTGGAACAAGACTGAATAGACGCAAATTATCCGCGAAGTAATATTCAAATGATACAAAAGAGGAAGTGATTCCGGTTTTTTTCTCCGGCAGCTTCACCGGATAGATCAAAATACCACAAGTATTATTACCTTTATCTGGCTCTGTGAAAATACTAAATCCAACGATGAATTTGTGAGTCTAAACCCTTAATGGCGGTTTCACGAGTTTGCGTGTTGCCTATCATCGCAGTTGCGACCACCGGAGGCTTAATAATTTTGGGGGTCTATAATATCCTATGGTCTCTAACTCTCTAACGTCCTGTGTTTTTAGCCTCTCACATGAAGTCGTTTTCCAGTTCATTCAATTTTCGAAAGTTGGTGTTAGAACATGAGTGTATCCATGAAACATATTTTGAATCAGGGACCCGTGCTGGCAGGTCTCGGACGGACAATTTTTGCCGGCTTAAAAAACAAGGTCCTCGGTAACGACGGTGATCTTCAGGTACCCGGTGACGTCATTGAGGATGTGTACGATCCCAGACCCCGGGATCTTATCGACGACTACGTCGAACACGTCGGTGGCGATCCCGGTGAGTACCGTGAAACCTTACCACCCCATCTATTCCCCCAGTGGGGGTTTGCTCTGGCTCCCCAGACGCTTACGGATCTTCCGTATCCAATAAGCCGGGCCATGAACGGTGGGTGCCGCATGGAAGTCAACGAACCGTTACCCGTGGATGAGGAATTACACGTTACGGCTCAACTCGTTGACGTTGACGACAACGGTAGCCGTGCGGTTCTACAGCAGAAGATCGTTACCAGTACGCCGTCGGTTTCGGAGGGCATTGTTGCTCATCTTTTTGTCGTCATTCCCCTCGGTGGAGAATCGACCAATGAAGCCGAGGACGAGCAGGAACTTGATCCGGCCGACAGGAAGAAACGGATCGAGCGTGTGCCCTCGGATGCCAAGGAGGTTGCCCGCTGGAACATCCCCGACAGTGCGGGACTTGACTTTGCCAAATTGACCGGCGATTTTAATCCACTTCACTGGATCCCGCCCTACGCAAAGATGGGAGGGTTCCCCAACGTCATCCTTCACGGTTTCTCCACGATGGCCCGTGCGTACGAGGGCCTGAATCAGGAGGCTTTTCAGGGACGTCGTGACATAGATGTCTTTGATGTCCAGTTCAAAAAGCCCCTGGTGCTTCCCGCGGAAGTCGGTCTCTACATGGACGACTCCAATGGGGTTTTCGTGGGTGACGCACCCTCTGGACCATGCTACATGTCAGGTTATTACGAAACCAGCCAATAAATTTACTTAAGGACGGTGAGCAGAATGAATGATTTTCTCCTTTCACTAAGCAAGAACGAAACCGCAAGTAACGTCGTGAAGAAACTTGGTTTACCGATCCCCCTGCCACAGGAACTTCGGCGACCGGATCAACCGCGGACCAACCGACCGCTGGACAACAAGAACGTTGCCATATACATGGACCCTGAAAGTGAACTCAGTGACGACCTGGCGGAGACCATTGCCGAGGCCGGCGCCAACCCTTACACGGCATCGGCCGATCAGACCGAGCCGTTCGAGGACCCGGCCGAAGCGTACGGACGTCCCGCCGATGTCGTCGATTTCGACGGAGATCGCTCCTTCCGGTCCCTCGTTTTTGATGCCACATCCTTCGACGATTCAAATGACATCAAGGAACTCTACGATTTTTTCCACCCCCTGCTGGGGCGTCTGGAGACATGCGGTACAATACTTGTCGTCGGACGACCAACCGACTCCGTTGAGGGGGCCGGTCGAAGTGCACTACAGGAATCGCTCCAGGGCTTCGTCCGCAGTCTCTCCAAGGAAATCGGCCGCAAAGGACAGCGGGCCAACCTGCTGCAGGTTAAGCGTGGGGCAGAACCCACGCTTGCAGGACCTACACGGTTTCTCCTGTCGGATTATTCGACTTACGTTAATGGACAGGCCCTCGAGGTCGATGGTCGAGCGGCCAACGACCGTGACCCCTCCTGGCAGTATCCCCTGGAAAACCAGGTCGCACTGATCACGGGGTCGGCCCGGGGAATCGGAGCGGAAACCGCCCGGACCTTAGCCAAGGAAGGTGCCGACGTCATCTGTCTTGATCTTCCCATGGACGATGGTCCGGTCTCCAAGGTCGCCCGTGAAATAGACGGGGACGTTATCCTGAAGGATATTACGGATGACGATGCTCCCCAGGTCATTGCCGACCGAATCAAGGAGGAGTACGGCGGACTCGATATTCTGGTCAACAATGCCGGAATCACCCGTGACAAGACCCTCAAGTACATGGATGAGGATTACTGGGATTCGATCATGGAAGTTAATTTCCGGGGGGTCAAGCGTGTTACGGACAAGTTGGTTGAGGACGAGATCCTCAATGACGGTGGACGGATCATCTGCACCTCTTCAATTTCCGGTATTGCCGGAAACAAAGGCCAAACAAACTACGGAGCGTCCAAGGCAGCCCTGATTGGATTCGTCAATGGTTACGCCGACGAGTTGGCGGACAGCGGCATTACCGTTAACGCTATTGCACCCGGATTTATCGAGACACGCTTGACGGAGGAAATGCCGGTTGGTGTGCGGGAAGTCGCCCGTCGAATGAATAATCTCAACCAGGGCGGACGACCGGAGGACGTGGGACAGACAATCACGTTCCTCGCGACTCCCGGCGCACAGGGTGTCACCGGTCAAGTTCTCCGGGTCTGTGGCGGATCCATCGCGGGGAGGTAAAGTCGATGACGGATGAAACAAACGAGGGTCGGACTACTGACGAGCAGGATACACCATCCGAACCGTCCACCGAGTCCGGCGGCGGTAACGAGAACCAGCAAACGGACAATGACAGCGTGGTGACCGACTCCGGGGAAACTGCAGTCGGAACCGGCAACGGAACCGGACGACGGGCAGTCGTCGTGGACGGTGTCCGGACGCCTTTCGTGAAGGCCTTTGGCCCGTACCTGGAGATGGACACCATCGAACTCGGGACCGAGGCCGTCGGGGGTCTCCTCGACCAGAACGAAGTTCCTCGCAACGAACTCGATAAAATAGTCTGGGGAAGCGTGATTGTTCCGGGTTACGCCCCGAACGTTGCCCGGGAAATTGCCCTTGATATGAACCTGACGGAGCTTGAAGGCAAGACAGTTTCCCGGGCCTGTGCCTCCGGGCTACAGTCCGTCACCGACGCAGTTGCGGCAATTGAACGCGGCAATGCCGACGTAGTAATTGCCGGTGGATCGGACTCCACGAGTAACGCTGAAATAAAATTACCCCAGAAGCTGACTCGGTCACTTGCCAAAGTTTCCTACGGGAAGCAGGACCCCGCCGAGATACTCGGGATTCTCTCACAGCTAACGCCCATCACCGATTTACTTCCGAAAGCGCCGGAGATCGCCGAACGGACTACGGGGGAAGTGATGGGGGAAGCCGCCGAACGAATGGCCGAGCGGCACGGAGTGAGCCGGGAGGAACAGGACGAGTTCGCAGTCCGATCCCACCATCGAGCGGCCGAAGCCATTGCATCGGGCCGTTTCGACGATGAAGTGACCCCCGTGGAAACTCCCGACGGCGAGTGGGTCCACCGGGACCGGATAGTTCGTGGGGACACTGACGTTGAACAACTCTCCAGGTTGAGTCCCGCCTTCAAGAAAAATGGAACTCTTACGGCGGCCAATTCCACCCCTCTGACTGACGGTGCGGCGTCCGTGCTACTCATGAGTGAAGAGAAGGCGGACGAGCTGGGTATAGAGCCCAAGGCTGCCTTTAAATCCTGGTCTTACTGCGGGGTGGATCCGTCCGATCAACTATTAATGGGTCCTGCGTTAGCGCTACCCGAAGCCCTGAACGACGCCGGTATGGTCCTTGATGACCTTGACTTAATTGATCTCCATGAAGCGTTTGCCGCTCAGGTTCTCTGTGTTCTCCGTATGCTGGAAAGCGATGCGTTTGCCCGGCGCTGGCTCGATCGTGAGGAAGCCGCTGGTTCCGTCGACATGGACAAACTGAACGTTCATGGTGGGTCCGTTGCCATTGGGCACCCCTTTGCCGCAACCGGTGCCCGGATGACAACGACCATGGCGAACGAATTGTCACAGGAGAGCGAACAAACGGCCGGGCTCGGAATCTGTGCTGCCGGTGGTCTCGGTGCGGGAGCCATAATGGAATCAGTTTCCTGAGACGATCGGCGTCGTCCTTCTTTTTCCGAGAATAGGTCGTCCATAATCCCCTCCGATTAAAACGTTGCGTTCCGTAATCCGGTGCCCAAAAGGGTTTCTCCGTACGGTAAAGTTTCCCCTGGCCCAACCCGTTTAGTTTATTCCCTAACTCTGCCTCAATTCCTTCGGAGGGCCGTTCCTTGACTGGTGTTAATTTTACTCACTGAACCATTGATTTACGTTGCTAAAAGCCCTGATTGATCTTCAATTAATTTCCGGTAAATTATCAATGATCCTTGTAACTTGAGGAGGGATGGTCAGTGTCGCAACGGAAACGCCTCTGGCAACGGCGAGACCGTGACGAGCTGAAGCGCTGGTACAAGGAAAAGGTCTCACAGGGGTTAATTGAGTCCGACAAAACTCGTAACTTGCGAAAAAATTGGTCAATCAAACGTCATACCATTACACTACGGACGTAATAATTTCTAAAGTCGAATTATAATAGGTTCCTGAATTGAGGTTATTGGCGTGGTTACAGGTCGTTTGAGCGTTGTTGTACCGGTTTTCAATGAAGTCGATTACCTCTTGCCCATCCTTGATAAAGTTCAGAGCGCCGTCGTGAATGGCCTCGAAAAAGAAATCATCGTTGTTGATGATTATTCCACTGACGGGACTCGAGATCTTCTCCAATCGATTCGTAACGCCACCGGTTTAACCACGTTTGAACACGACGGGAACGATGAGTTCGTTGAACTTGACGTCGATGAGATCACGGTTCTGTTCAACGATCAAAATCACGGGAAGGGCTACTCATTACGCCGTGGCTTTGAGGAAAGCAACGGGGAGTTTGTAGTCGTCCAGGACGCGGATCTGGAGTACGATCCCGACGAATATTCCAGGCTCCTGGAACCGATACAAGCCGGAAAAGCCGACGTCGTCTACGGGTCTCGCTTCCTCGGTGGACCTCACCGGGTGCTTTATTTCTGGCATTACCTCGGAAACCGAACCGTAACGTTACTCTCCAATATGCTTACCAACCTGAACCTTACCGACATGGAAACCTGTTACAAAATGTTTAAGCAGGACGTCCTTCAGTCAATCGAACTCAAACAGAACAGATTCGGGTTTGAACCTGAGTTTACCGCAAAAGTAGCCCGGGAAGGGTACAGAGTTTACGAGGTCCCGATATCCTACTACGGACGGACCTACGAGGAAGGAAAGAAAATAACCTGGAAGGATGGAATCACCGCTGTCTGGTGCATTATGAAATACAATTGTTTGCCCTGGACGTAAATGTTGTCCGTTGAAATCTCAACTGGTTATCATCGGTGTTACATCGTTGGTCGAGATGTTCCCAGTCTGAACCTGAAAGGTTAATTTTAAATGGACTGTACCTCTGAGAGTCCCTGAGAGACACGTTAAAAAAAGGTTCAGGAGATACGTTGTAAATAACGTGATAGGAGCGGTATATTGTCAACCGATAGAATAAGAGAATCCCTCGTCAGTCACTGGTCGAACCGCGCGCGGGGGGAGGCGTATTTCCGCGTGGTCGACACGATACTGGAGCGACTGGACGGGAGGGATGGTACCCTCCTCGACGTCGGGTGCAACAGAGGCTACTCGACCTGCGCTTATGGTGCCGCCGGTGCCAGTAAGGCAATTGGATTAGAAATCGACCCTGATCCACTGATGGAACGCCGGAAATTCCTGGAGGGACTGCCGGAGCTTCAACGGAAGGTTACCTTCCTTCAGGGGACAAGTAGCTGCTTACCCGTTACAACCAATTCCATCGACGGTGTGGTAATGAATG
Organism: Salsurabacterium abyssinicum (SeqCode); assembly: GCA_042219765.1. Lineage (GTDB taxonomy): Bacteria > T1Sed10-126 > T1Sed10-126 > T1Sed10-126 > CAZEBV01 > JBDGPI01. The sequence goes on along the minus strand of JBDGPI010000213.1, from coordinate 12,169 downwards.
AGGCCCTATCCCATTACGGTGATCCTCACAAATCATTAACGGAAGCTTACCGGGTCCTCAAGCCAGGGGGACGGCTCTACGTGTTTGACGACAACAACCAGCTTGATATCAGGGGGTATTTTCGGCGGCGCTACAAACGCTGGCCCCCTTACTGGAAGGATTACGACGAAAAGCGGCGTCATTTCCTCCGGGAGCAATTCCCCGAGGTTCCGGAACGCAAAATTGATGACCTGGTTCTATCCAGCCGGGGGTTAACCTTTGAGGAGATGACTGATGCCCTGGGGGATGAACCCGACGTGGAAAACCTGCCGGAATCTCCTTACGACGCGCCGAGAGATCCCGAACACGGCGCCTATGCGGAACGTGAAATTAACCCGCTGGAACTTGTGGAAGAGCTACGGGGGATAGGCTTTCAACCGGATCTCGTACCGACCCATTTTTCCGTGGTGAGCGTGTACGGACGGCTTTTGAACAAAGTCCTGCAGTGGCTGCATCCAGTGTCACTTTTCGTGGCTCCCGGATTTACTATTGTCGCCGGAAAACCGGAAACCGAGTAGATCAGGGAAGTCAAAAACGAGGGGCAGACTCGTCCAGTACCGGACGAGTCTGGATTAAGACGGTAGTGACGTTTAGGAGTTCTCCGACTGAATTTCCGAGTTCCACCCTTCGGTAATCGCCCCGGCCTCCTGAATTAGTTCACGGCTGTCCGGTCCACAGTTCATTACCATGTCGAGTGTGGAGAGGTTCGGAACAAAATCACCGTGAAGCTGTGGGTACTCGGGACAGTCAAAGTCCTGAAATAAGACTGTTACTTGTGATTTATCCACGAGACCCCGGTCCAGGTAATCACGGCCGTGTTGTCCGGATAGGTACCTGTCGCCGTCGAAGGCGTTACAGAGGTTCAACACGAGCTGGGTGGATTCACCGGTGATGTTCTTCTCGGAACTTCTCACCGTCGGCACATCGATGTTCAGGACATCCGTAAAGAAGTCGAAGAAGCGAAGACTCAGGTTCACAAGTAGTTCCCACTCCTGGTCGTATATCGCCTCAATTTCGTCGGCGTATCGATCGAAGTAGGGGGCGTCCTTGTAATTGTAAAAAATCGACTTCCAGTGTTTTTTGCGCCAGGGTTTGTCGTTATCAATTTCTACTTCGTCGATCGTCTGGTGATACCGTCCTTTCTGGTAGACGGGAACCGTGAGCCAGTGCTCGTCCTTGTTGTTGAGTTTGATTTTATTGCGGTGAATCCAGCCAAAGGGACCTCGGCCGACGAACTCGACGTTGTCCACGAAAACGAACTGATCGCAGTTCATCATCTTATGGAAGAAGCCAGGGTAGGGTAAAAAATTGGGCTGATGGCCACAGATTACTGTGTCACTCATGGTTCCTAATCCTAAAGCACAAAACGCAGACACATGAACGCCTCGGCGGCGTCCGTACTGATCTCACGGCCTCTGAGTTTTGCCAGGTGCAGCATGGTATCGAGCGACAGAAAGTGCTTCGACGGTCTTAACTGGGAGTCGTGCATCTCCAGGGCTTCGACTTTCGTCTCCCAGTGGTCGGATATGTCGACGTAAAAGTTTGGATGAAACTTTTCCCGTTCGATGTTCCAGAAATGGGTCGGATTGTCGTAGGACAGAACGAAGGGAGGACTGTGTTTAACTCCCTCAAGGCCGGGCCTGGCTGCGGTGAAAGCAGCCCGGAAACTTGCCTCGTGGTCCTGGTTGTAGGAAATTGACGGCAGCAGGAGCATGCTTGGCTCAAGGTTTTCCAGGGAGAGTTTACTTTCGGTTTCAATCGGAGCAATGAGGTCCCGCCTGGACATTTGATCGAGGCGGAGGTGACGTTCGGATTCCTCGAAAATGATGTCGTAGTCGTCAACCCCCAGGAATTCCATCTCGTCGATGAATTCCTGTTTTCGGGTGGATTTCTCAACCATCTGATCGTCCTCTTTGAACTGTTTGAGGTCCCCGATTGTCAGGAGCATAACGTAAACCTCACCACCGAGTTCCTTGATCTTTGCCATGGTCCCGGCGCAGCCGAATGCCTCGTCATCCGCATGGGGGGTTACAATCAGAACTCGTTGGTTCGACAGGAACTCTTCAGTGGGTTCCAACGTTGGATATCACTCCTACCATCGCCAGAGAATTTTGTTCAGGTTTGGAAGTATTAAAAGTATTACGAGGAAATACAGCAGACAGGCCGACAACAATGCCATGGATGCCTCAAAAGGGTGGCTATTCCGCATAACAACCCCAAGAAGACCGCTGATAAGACCCAGTACGTAGACAATCAGAACGGTTCGGCGCTGACCGAAATTACGGACCTGCTGAATACGGTGCGACAGATGGTCCTGGGCGGAGTACTCGATGGACTCGCGAATACTATTGGTTTCTCCGGTAAGGTACCGGAATAAGATAACGAAGAGTAGATCAAGAATGGGAATAATTAAGATAACAACTGGAATAATAGCCGCTTTGATGGGACTGTCGGACCACTGTCCCATAACACTCAGCAGGGCAAGAACGTAGCCGAGCAGAAGACTGCCGGCGTCCCCGAGGAAAATCACCGCCGGATAGAAGTTGTAGGGGAGGAAACCAAGGAGTGCACCGGCGAAACCGAGTGAAATAGTTGCCCAGAGTGGTTGTGGGAACTGTATCGTACCGATGACGAAGAACATCAGGCTGGCGACCAGAGCAAGTCCACTCGCTAACCCGTCCATGTTGTCAATTGCGTTAAAGGAACTTACAAGTAAGAGGGTCCAGAAAATGGTGACAAGTAAGTTCAGTACGAAATCGTAGGGCATGTTGACGAAAAAATTCAGACGGATCCCGGCGGGAGCCACGAGAGTAACGGCCACCGATATACCGAGGATTTTCGTCACGCAACTGAGGCCGTACAGGTCATCAATTAGTCCGAGGGAACAGACGAAAAGACATCCGACGAAAAAATAGAAGACCTCCACGGAGGACGTGTAGTACAGTAACGGAACGAAGAACCCGAGGAACACCGCCAGTCCACCGAGGTATGGGGTGGGCGACTCGTGCAATTTACGATCCCCGGGCGGATCGTAAACATTGAACGTGATGGCTACCTCTCGAAACGCTCGAGTCAGAATAAGTGTCAACAGCAGGCAGGATACGAATAACGCCAGCTGGACAGTATAAGCGTCCAGGTACATTGATAATCACGTGAGGTTGGAACGAATTGAACTTCCCTTACGGTTCCACTTATGAAATATTAATTAAACACTAGTTGAATCGACAGACAAGGATTTCAACGCCCGGGGTAAAATTCGTATGAGAGTCCTATTCGTCATAACTCGAATGGTACGCGGTGGGTCGGCTCGGATGGCCCTGGAAACTGCCCGGCGGGTGCAAGATTCCGGTCACGACGTGACCTTTGCGACCGGTCTCGACAACACCGGGACCAATTCATTCTGGGACGAACTCCAGCAAAGTTCCCTCGATGTCCATGAATTGCGGTGGATGAAGCGGGCACCGGGCTACTGGGATCTACTGGCTCTGGTCGAGCTCTGGAAACTGTTTCGAACGAACAGGCCCGATTGTCTTCACCTTCATACCTCGAAAGCCGGTACATTAGGTGCAATTGCGGGGCGAGCCGCCGGCGTTCCTGGTATCGTTTACTCGTCTCATGGCCACCTTTTTCACTCCAATCTTAACCTTCAGGACGTGACCTTAACTGGCATACAGTGGCACGT
>JBDGPI010000213.1:5863-8438 GCA_042219765.1 Salsurabacterium abyssinicum (SeqCode) | reverse complement strand
GACGGATAACGATCGCTCTGTCGGATCGCGTTGTGGCGCTGTCCAACCAGGATCGACGGGAGCAAATTGAATTAAACCTGGGACCGGAGGATAAATTTTCAGTAGTACAAAATGGTATTAATTTTGAGGCCTACAATCAGAACGATTTCGACACCGAAATTAGTGATCTCCCCGGTCTCCCGGTAGAGACGGAGGGACCGGTGATATTGAATGTGGGTCGACTTGTCAGGGAGAAGGGACAGGCGACACTGATCGAAGCTGTCCACCAGCTGCGGAGCAATTATCCGGGTGTGATGGCCTTACTCGTGGGAGACGGTCCTAATCGTGATCACCTTCTCAACAAAATAGATCGTCTCGACCTTGAGGAACACGTAAAACTGGTTGGAAGTGTGAGTAATGTAGAACCGTATTATCATCGTGCCGACCTCTTCTGCTTTCCCTCGCAGTACGAAAGTCAGGGAATGGCCGTTATGGAGGCGATGGCGGCCGGTCTTCCTGTCATTTCAACAATAGAGGGCGGATTGGCCGAGCTAATTGAACCCGGTAAAAATGCCCTGGTGGTCCGACCGGGGGAACCGGACGAAATCACTTCGGCCGTGTCGGACCTTCTCGACAACGATCAAAAACGCCGTCGATTGGCCGAGGCCGCTCAGGAGACCATCCGGGGTTCTTATACCCTTGATGCTCTGACGAACCGCACTATTTCACTCTATCGCACCGTTCTGGGGCAAAGTGAATGAAGGTCCTAATCTGTGTCCCACGGGTCCATTTTTACGCTCCACTGGTTTTGCGTTCACTCTTCAAAAACCACGATGATATCAATTTTCGTCTGCTAACAACGCCGAAAGTAAGCCGTAACCAATCTTTTATCGGGGGACTTTACGATATTATTTCCACGCAGGGTATGCCTTATTTCGTCTCACAGGCCTCATTGAGAGGATTTTATTACCTGTGTGGGTTGTGGGAGGTCCTGCGTGGGCTTTCGGTCAGAGAACGCCGGGCATTGAGCGTCCGGGATGTCGCTTCTGCTCACGGTGTTGAGTGCTGGACCGCCGACTCGGTTAAAACCAACAAAGTCCAGTCCAGGATTGACTCATTCGCACCGGACTATCTGCTTAGTCTTTTCTTTAACCAGATTATTCCGCCGGAAGTCCTTGAGAAACCGGAGGAGCGTTCGATTAACCTCCACCCGGGATTTCTGCCGGAATATCGGGGTTTTTCACCAGTGTTCTGGCAACTTCTCAACGACGAAAAAACTGTCGCCTGTACCCTGCATCAACTAACGGACCGGCTTGACGCCGGTCCCGTTTACGATGAGTTAACGGTTCCGGTGAAACCCCGGGACTCCTACTTTTCCCTTTACAGACGACTAGCTGATGAGGGGGCAAACCTCCTCGTGAGGTTTTTTGAGGACTGCCGTGGGTCCAATAAACCTGATTTCGAACCGCAGGACGAGTCCAGAGCGGTGAATCACCCACGCTTTGACTCCGATGATGTGCGTGAATTTTTCCGTCAGGGACACCATTTCTGGAAATACAGGGACTTTTGGGGCATTCCCTAACTCCAGTGGGTGTCTTTATTTTCCATGGATTAGCGGAATGACGCTCGAATAACCGTCCCATGGCTCAAGGAACAGTTTCTGGAGGTTACGATCGACTCCCCTTGAGAAAACTTTGATCCTGTCGTTCGTGAATGATGGAGGTCTTAAACCCGGCCTCCTGCAAAATCCCCCTGATAGCATCGGTGCTCAGGCCTTTCTTTTCGAGTTGTGGTTTGTGAACTTCACAATACACCAGCCGGCAATTATCGGTTCTCAGGGTCTCGGAGAAACCCTGGAGCACCTCTTTTTCCGCACCCTCGACGTCAATCTTTAGGATCGTTGGTCTGGATAGTGATTCATCGGTTATTAGTTGATCCCCCGGTAAGGTATGGACCGTAAGGGATCGTGATGATGAGTCGTCCCCTTCCAGTGTATGGCCACCGGCACCTGGTTCCTCACGTTCATCCAGGTGAAGGGTGGCCGATTCCGAGCGGTTGGAAAGCGCCAGTTGAAATGATCTTGAGGGTATATCGTTCCGGGACAAGTTTTCGTTCAGGCGTCGGAAATTGTCGGGGTGGGGTTCGACTGCCACTATACTACCGTTTGAAAGTTTGTCACCAACCAGGCAGCTGTACATGCCGGTACAGGCTCCGATGTCGTAGAAAACATCATCGGGCCTGATGGTCTTCAGGAGGTCGGTCAGAACCGGTTTCTCTCCGCCGAGAGTAACGTCCTCGTTGAATCGAAGGACTTCAATCAAGCTTTCGGTCCCGTATTCGGCAGAGGCTCCCTCAAGCTGGAGAGTGGTCGTAGGCGGAGAGGTTATTCGTAAAAACGACCAGTAAGCCGTTTCGAGAGCAGGACGAAGGTTGAGCTGCTCAACAACCTTTCTGACGGGACCCCTCCAGAGGGTCCGTCTCAAAAACAGGAGTAACTGTCGGATCTTCCGTCGATAATCCACGTTTTAAGTCCAGTTGAAGGAAATGAACGATTAAAATCTTAAGCATTTCCATTATATTGTGTCAGTGCAGAAAT
>JBDGPI010000213.1:0-5853 GCA_042219765.1 Salsurabacterium abyssinicum (SeqCode) | reverse complement strand
CAGATCGTAGTTCAACCATAAATGAGCGTCAAGTCGTTGACGTAAACCCGGTAATTATGTCGGATCACAACATCGAGAGGAGATGTCATGGACCCAAACCACTTTTTTTTGCTCGGCGCGGCAAAGTCCGGAACAACATCCCTTTATTCATCCCTCAACCAGCATCCGGACCTCCACATGACGCCGACAAAGGAACCGCAGTTCTTTCAGCTGGACCGGGAGTACGAAAAGGGCCTTGATTTTTACCACGAAAAGTATTTTGAGGGCCACGGTGACGAGTCAATTTTCGGGGACGCCGCACATCGCCACCTTTACCTCCCCTGGATACCCGACAGAATTCTTGAGTTACTTCCGGAGGCTAAATTCGCGGTTATCCTCAGAAACCCCGTTGATAGAGCGTATTCACACTACTGGCACTGGCGTCGCTCCGGGCGACCAAACACGGAAAGCGAGCCCTTCGACCGGGCAATCTATCAGGATTATTTGCGGATAAAAGCCGGTTATCGTCATCGTACCGAGGAAGAAAAACAACTCTACCAGGATCACCTGACGGACATGAGTCTCGGACTGTACCGAACCTACTTAGATTCGGGCTATTACCACGAACAGATTAAACGCTATACGGACCGCGTCGGGCGGGATCGACTAAAGGTAGTGTTCTTTCGGGATTATATTGAGGATCCAAGCGCGGTTTGCAACGAACTTTTCGAGTTTCTTAAATTGAGTCCCTACGATATCGAGCAGGAACATCAAACTCACGGTTTCGTACCTCGGTCCGATCTGGCGCAGGCATTGTTTTCACGTGGACGTTCCCTGGCCGAATCCTTAGGAGTTTACGAGTGGATTCCCTATTCTTTCCAGACGATGATCAGGTCGTTAAACGAGGCGGATAAAACCAAGGAAAGTATGTCTACCCTCACACGGGATTGGCTTTCCCGTCACTACGAGGAACACAACAATCGGCTCGAGCAATTCCTTTCCATTGATCTGGACCACTGGTCGTGCCCCCCGGATGCTACCGACTGGACTCCGGTCCGAAGGGACGTATTCGGACCCAGTTCGGAAAGCAATCAACGGTTCGATCGGTCCTGAATAGAGCGACGGACGGAATTTAGTGGAACGTTTGTCCAAAGGTCACAGTTTCGGAAAATGCATTGAAAACTTCTGCCACCGAATTTTCGTGGGTTTGTCCGTCGGGAACGTCCGGGATTTTGGAGTTGGCTTCCCGAGCTCCCGGCGGAAGTACCGCTCGAAATGACCACCGTTCCGGATAGGACCCGTACCAGTGCCATTCGCCGGAACCAAAGATTCCCACCGTAGGTGTTTCCATGGCCACGCCGATGTGCATAGGACCAGTATCGGCGCTCACGAATCCATTAAGCCGGTGAATCAGGGCGGCGACCGTTCGTATGTCGTAGTTCCGTTTCAAGCTTCTAATGCGTTGATTGGAATTCGTGCGGGTGCGAAACGCATCAACCAGTTCTTCCTCACGGGGGCCACTGAAAGCCAGTACACTGCAATCAAATTCATGGGTGATTCGTCTCGATAGGTCAACGAACGATGTAATCGGCCAGCGCTTTTCGGGGAAAATTGGGTTAGCGCCGAGGAAAAGTCCAACTACTGGTGAGGTATTGTCCTCGAAGGTATCGTCTAAAATTCGATCAGCTTTTCTAAACCGCTCGTCGTCCAGCTCCAGTGAGGGACGGCTCCGTTGAACTGGAATCCCGAGGTTCTTCAAAATATCCCGAAACCAGAAGACCTGATGCTTGACTTTAGAGGGTCGATCCTCAATTCCGTGTGAGAGAAAAAATCCTTTCATTCCGTTACGCAGTCCGGCTCGTACAGGAGCTCCGGACGCCAGTGCCGACAGAAAGGGTTTCGGTACCAGACTCCAGCGATTCAGACGGTGCAATTCGATGAAAAGGTCGTACTCATGCCGATTTATGTCCGTGTATAAATCGTACAGTTTACCCCCGAATCGTGGGGTTAAAAACTGAAATATGTCCTGGCATCGGTACAGTTCAGTGTCGGAGATAACCCTATCCACCCAGGAACTCTCACGAACTAGTTTTGACGGACCTTGCTCCGCCATGAAGTCGATTCGGGTGTCGGGATAGTTTTGCCTGAGTGTTCTTAAAACTGGTGTGGCCGTAACGACATCACCGATGCCACCGAGGCGAAAGACGAGTACGCTGCGAAGATCATCCATCAGATAAAAATTGGGCAAACCTCCGATCCGTTATAATATGGGCTCGAACCTGAACCAGGGGGACACTCATGAATATTACCGTCGTGTCGGACTTCTATCATCCGGGAAAAAGCCGTGGGCTTGAAGAACACTGCCGGCTTCTCCAGAAGCACGGTCACACTGTCAGTCTGCTTGTCGGTATGGACGATCCGACTTACTTTAAATCTATTAGCCAATCCCCTCCGTTCGAAACGTACCCCTTTTGTTATCACCGGGACAAAAACACGCTTGTTCGACTTCCCAAAGTACGGCGGGGACTGCTTGAACAGTGGCAGGCGATTGAGGAAGGTCATCCGACGGACGTCATTATTTACAATCAGCCTTTAACCGCCGCTTTATTAAATTTTTCGAACGTCGAACTACCCGGCCCCTCCCTGTATTTTTTTCATGCCCCCTGGGCTCGCGAGTGGGAACTCAATGCGTCGACCGACCGGAGCGGTATGCTAACGTCGTTCTGGACCTGGTCCCAGAAAAAGATTCGTAATTACCTCGAGGACAACATCTTACACCAGGTGGACACACCTCTTGTACTAAGCGAGTTTATGAAACAAAAATTACTGGAACACCATCCCAGGCTTACTGACGGTGGTATCCGTGTCCTGCCCGGAGGGGTCAACAAGACCCAATTTTCCCCCAGTGACGATAAATCGCTACCCCGGGGGCGAATTGGGCTGCCGCAGGACCGTACTATTCTGTTTACCCTTCGCCGACTTGTCCCGAGGATGGGTCTTGATCGTCTGGTGCAAGCCTATCAGGAACTTTCCGATCGCTACGCCGATGACAGCAGGGACCTTCTTCTCGTGATAGGTGGGGAAGGACCACAAAGGGAGAAACTGGAACAGATGGCTAATCGGCACGGTAGCAGTGATATTAAGTTTGTTGGTTACATAGACGAAGAGAACGTTGCCGATTACTATCGTTCCGCCGATCTGTTTGTATTACCCACCCGTAAGTTGGAAGGGTTCGGCTACGTTACTCTTGAAGCACTGGCCAGCGGTGTTCCTGTTGTGGCAACACGGGTTGGGGGAAGTCGAGAAATACTCGGTCAGCTCGACGAGGGGCTTTTTCTACCGGACTACAACGTTCAAGCCTGGGCGGACCACCTCGAACAGATCCTGGAATCCGATAAACTTTCACCGGAGTTTGCTCAGAAGTGTCGGGAGTTCGCGGTCGAAAATTACAGCTGGGACATTATCGGGGAGACGTTGAATCGGTTTGTTCAAGAGACAGTGGCCCACTGCGAAAGCGATTGATACTTTCCCAAAGAGATGAACGGGTGACAGGGGAGCATTTTAATTTCAGAAAAAGTCCGGATTGAAGGTGATGGTTCATTGTCGTCGACAGTGAAAATAAATCCCACTGCTGAAAACCTTGTAGTAAAGACGTGGACTGAGTAAGTGGGTACTCCTCATCATGGTTAACAGTATGAAACGCTTGGTGTGAAAATCGATACGGCGCAGCCAAGGTGTCTCCGGCGTGATGTTGTAGGCGGGCGGGTAGAGGGTTGCGTGGTTGTCCTCCCAGGGGTTTTCACTGATGTGCTCCGTCACAATTTCAAAGTCGTGGTCCCGGAGGAGGTCCCGCGCCGATTGAAAATTGAAACGATGGAGGTGTGGTTCGAAGTGTTCCGGGGGTTGCTTCCCCTTCATCCAGTGTTTGAGCGTCCGCTTCAGGGGCCACCAGAATTCCTTCTGGAACCGGTCGAAAAGAGTGTCTTCGATCGGAAATTTTATTACGAGATTAGGGCTTAAACGGTGGGCTTCCTTCAGCAAAGCCCCCGGGTCCGGAATATGTTCTATGACATCCAGGGCCGTTACCAGCTCAAATGAGTTATCGGGATATGGAATTTTCTCAACCGGTGCTCGAATAAACTCGACTTCCGGATTACGATGGTGAGCTTCCACCAGGCGGGTTTCCGAAATATCGAGTCCCGCCACCCGGCCGGATTCCCATTCCTGGAGGAGTTTTTCAATTATCCAACCGCCGCCACAGCCGGCGTCGAGCCATCGGTCCGGTTCCAGGTCGTCCGGTAGAACCCGTTTTATGTTCGGGACCTTGAATTGCTGGGCACTTATCCTGGGCCCCCCGCAGTCATCGCCTTTGGTTCCTTCTTCCTCGTAAAATTCCTGAAAATCGTCGTCCAGGTCGATGTCGAGGAGAAAATTCTCAAACTCGGGGTAGTGTTTCCCCACGACCCGATCACAATTAGGACAGTCGTAGGTCCGGTTCGTTTCTTTCAGTTCGCTTCCACAGTGCGGGCAAACAAAGCGGGTATTGCTGCTCATTGATGTTGTGTGGCTCCTTCCGGGGCGGTATCCGAGGATCCGTCGGGTTCTGGGTAGAGCCATTCAACCCTCCCTTCGTTTCTCAGTGCATTGAGAAAATTGTCCCACTCCGGACTGTCAGGGGACGGTGATTCAGGGTAGGGGATTGGATCGACTTTTTCAGTCGGAAAGATGATTTCCGAGGAATAACCCAGAAGATAAGAGGTTTGAGCGGTCAGCCACCAGAATCTTCCACTGGAGAGGGCCTGAGTAAATCGAGAGAAGTGGTTCGTGAGTTTGCTGGTAAAAGTATCAAGGGTTTCCGTTTCCTCCGGACTCTGGATATCTGGTTCAGCCGGTAAATGGTAGTCGGAATAATTTCGCTTCACCGCCCGACTACGGCGTCCTCCACGAAAATTTTTTCGTATTAAATCGTGCCAGTTGTTAATAGGAGGGTGATAGACGACTGTGTCAGGCACGAGTCCGACTTTGAGTCCAAGTTTTCTAATCCGGTGTCTGAGGTCCGGATCGGTCCCACTGATCAGGTTTGGGTGTTCCATTCCAACTTCGTAAAAAACCTCTCGTTCGAGGGCCATGCAGGCGTGGGTGACCATATCACTTTCCTTGAAGGTATCGGGGCTTTCGGTTCCGGAGCGAGGTAGATGAAAAGCTTTGCCCTTGATGTCATCGGACAGGGAGGGAGGCAGTTGTTGGGCGGGGCCTACGAGACCAACGTCATCGTGAGACCTGAGGAACTGGATGAGCTTGGAAAGGTCATCAGGGTTGGGGAATGAAACGTCGTTGTCCATAAAAATGAGGTAATCCCCGGATGTCTGTATTGTACCGACGTCTCGAGCGCGACCGTTCGGACGAACGCCGATTGCGGCGACAATCTCAAGGGTCTCCAGCGATAATCCACTTTTGATAACGGTATCTTTCAACCGGTTCAAATTCGCTTGGTCACGGGTAAGGGAAGGAATAACAACGCTAACACTCGGAGAACTGGAGCTGGCTGCTTTATTCATGACATCTCCCAACCGATTCTGGTACTAAATCAACTGTTCGCTAATACTTTAACAATAAATAAACGTATCGTGACTTCGAAAACTGGCCAGTCCGGTCCGGTTTTCGCTGACTTTTCTTACCGGATTATTTGGTTATCGTGGGTGTATTGTCTACTGTGATAGTCAATGGAATGGTCCAATAGGTCCGGAGGGATACCGGGGCTCCGCTTGACTTCAGAATACTGGAAGTGGATGTCTTGAGTCTTAAACAGAAGGCGATTAAAAGCTCCGTCTTCAATACCGCACGTTCAACCCTTGAATCGCTCCTCGGTGTCGC
>JBDGPI010000212.1:21562-31697 GCA_042219765.1 Salsurabacterium abyssinicum (SeqCode) | reverse complement strand
CGGTACTGGTTGGTATGATTGATTCGGCAGCAGCCCTCATCCGGCGGTAGTCCTTACCCTGTGGACCATCAAGCAGGTTCTGACTGTTGGTGTAACCGTGGGTGGTTGTCATCACGCCGGATTCAATCCCAAATTCATCATTGAGAACTTTTGCAATCGGTGAGAGACAGTTCGTGGTACAGGATGCGTTACTGATGATCCGATCCTCGGACGGATCGTATAGATTGTCGTTAACACCGAGTACCACGGTGAGGTCCGGGTCCGAGGCCGGAGCCGAAATTACTACCCGATCCGCACCCGCAACAAGATGTTTTTTTGCGTCCGATCGGTCACGAAACAGACCCGTCGACTCGACTGCGATATCGACTCCCAGTCGGTCCCAGGGTAATCCCGAGGGATCCTTTTCGGAGAGGAGTTCAATCTCCCTGTCACCGATTCTGAGACTGTCGCCATTTTCCTCGACGGGTTCCGGATAAGTTCCGTGGACGGTGTCGTACTTGAATAAATGTGCCATTCGATCGGACGGGGCGACATCGTTAATGGCTGCTATCTCGACGTCTTTGTTTAGCGCGGCCCGTACTGTCATGCGGCCAATTCGTCCAAATCCGTTTACACCAATCGTGATCGTCATTTTACAGACCTCCTGCAGCTGGTTGGATTGTTTGTGCGGTAAAAGAAGCTAAGAGGGTTAGTGAACCTGGGCTAGCAAATTGTAGTTACTATTCGCTGTGGGCTTCGCGGACTGCTTGCTTCAGCCGAGAACCGGCCCGAAATTGTGGGACTGTTCTCGCTGGGATTTTAATTGTCTTATCGTGATCCTGAGGATCAACACCTTTGCGTTCCTCCCGGTGGCTCAGGTCAAATGTGCCAAACCCCCGGATTGTAACTTTTTCTCCTTCGTCCTCAGTCAAAGAATCAGTAATTATTTCGGTCAGGGAGTCGATAGCTTCACGGGCCTTTTTTTTGGTCAGACCAGCTTCTTCGGCAAGGGCTTCAGCAAGCTCTGTTTTAGTCAATGTGTTCCCCCCTCAGGGAAGATTAAGGACGTAGAAACCGAGTATAAAGCAGACAGGGACCGAAATAAAGTTCGGAGTCAGTATACTGCGGACGGAACCAGTAAAATGCTTGAGCTAAACAGGAGAAACCGGCAGTAACCTAGAGTAAGTTGAGTGCGTTTGAACCCTGAATGTCGTTAGCCTGAGCCAGCGTCGAGGTTCCTGCTTGGGTTAACAATGAACTCTGGGCCCGCTCTGTAGCTTCACGAGCCAGGTTAGCGTCTCGTATCTGACTGCGAGCCGCCTGTTCGTTCTCACGCTGGATAAGGCTGGAATCAATACTCGAATCCAGTCGATTGACGGTACTACCGATGTCAGCTCGCTCGGTAGCGACCTGGTTGAGGGCACCCGTAACGGAATCGAGGGCATCCGATACTCCTGACTCCGTCGTTACGTCCAGACTTGATACTCCAAGGGAATCCGACGATAGGTCACCGACACTGATGCTGACAGTATCCCCCTGGTCGGCACCAGCCTGAATCTGAGTGCCACTACTTATGTCCCCGTTCAATAGATTTTTGCCGTTGAACTCCGTATCTTCTGCAACACGGTCTATCTCTTCGGTAAGTTGGTCAACCTCGCTCTGAATCTTCTCCTGATCCTCATCCGTCAAAGTTGCTGAATTAGACGCTCTGACCGACAGTTCACGAATACGCTGGAGGTTCTCCTGGATTGCCTGAGTTCCACCCTCAGCTGTCTGGAGAAGGGAAATACCATCCTGAAGGTTCTTCAGGGCCTGGGATCCCCCTCTTATTTGTGAAGTGACTTTCTGGGAAATCGCCAGTCCTGCCGCATCATCGGAGGCACTGTTGATGTCAAGTCCGGATGCAAGTTTCTCGAGGCGATCGTTCAGCGACTCGGATGCATTTTGGGCGCGACGACGTATTGAAGCGGCGTTGATGTTAGTGTTGATTGAAAATGATGACATGATTTTACCTCCCTGAGTACTTCAGGCTCCGTCCCTGTCTACTTAAAGATACACGATTATTGCTATCAAATCAAAAAGAAATATTAAACAGTCTCGTCCAGGTGGTAATTTGACCCAAGTTCCTGATCGTATTCGTCGAGGATTTCCTCGGACTGATCCAGCGAATCCAATTCTTTTTTTGTTTCCTGCTTGCGTTCCATTATTTCCTGAGAAAGTTTTTCGTTAAGTGTTTCAAACTCCTCAAGTAGCGTTTCGTAGCGGTCCGGCCTGTTGGCCTGGAATTTCTCGACGAGTGACTCCGACTCCTGTATCCGTTCCACGATTTCGTCCTGTTCGGCCAGGGCCTCATCGAAAGCTTCCCAGTCAACTTCGTCATCAGACTGCAAATCTTTCCTGAGTCCTTTTAACGTCCTGACAAGTTTCCTGTATGCCCTTTCAACCTCGTCAATGGTGTCAAATGTCGCCATACGTTACGTTACCCTCCAGGGAATCGTCGTCCGGGGGTTGGGGCGTCTGGGATGGATCCCGGGAATCAGTGTTACTCTCATCGTTAGTTCCTGGAGAGGGGGAAGTCGTTTCACTGGGACCCCCTGAATCCCCACTGATGTCCTGCTGGGTTTGCCCAACTTCTTTTCTGGCTTTTTCCAGGGTCATCCCCTGTTCATTTATTACTTCGTCCCAGGCCTCGTTAAGATCCTCGAGCACCGGAAGAACATCGTCGAGTCGTGATGGATCTTTGTCCACGTTAGCCTGAATCATGTTGTGGAGACAAAAATCATAAAGCCTGAAGAGTTCCTCGGCAATTTCGCCCCCAACGTCCATATCAAGCGTTGACATCAGTTCCGTTATGATATCCTGCGCCTGTATTAATTTATCGTGGCTTGTCTTGTAATCCTCTTCGTGGAGAGCTTGTTTAGCCTGGCGAGTAAATTTAATGCAACCCTCGTAGAGCATGAGAAGTATTTTTTCCTGGGAAGCGGTTTCAACCTGTGTTTCTTTATACGATGAATAAGGATCCGATCCCATAGATGTTATCCTCCCTGAGCAGAATAAGACGAATCCGTTCTTTCCTCAACCCGTATTTTCGACGAGTTATCGACTCCCCTTAAGTCTTATTTTAACTCAGTTTGTCTTTTTTCGCTGTTAGTGTGATGCAACCCGGTAGTCGTCTTTTTGTGAATCAAGGTAATCAAGGCTTCTTTTCATGATACGTTTGAACAGAGGACCCGCAACCTCTCCACCGTAGCGGCCTTTTTTTGGATTATCCACAATTACACTCACCACCAATTCGGCATTCCCAACCGGACCAAAACCGATGAAGGAGGCAAGAAACTGGTCCTGGTAATAACCGGTTTCACCCTCTTTCGGTTTTTGAGCGGTACCCGTTTTACCGGCAAGCTGATACTCCTCAAGTGCCGCTTGTTTACCCGTACCTCGAGTAACAACCTTCTCCATGTAGGTTTTCATATCCGCCGCTACGGCTTCAGGAGTGGTTCGTCGTATTTTGAATGACTCCACGCGGTCAGTCTCACCGTTTCCCTTGTTCATGGACGCGACGATGCGGGGTTTCATTAACTTACCCCCATTGACGATTGACGCCAGAGCATTGGTTAACTGCAAGGCGGTCGTCGAAATACCCTGACCGATTGCCATAACTGACTGAGTCATGGAGGACCACTCGGAGGGACGGCGAAGCCGACCTGAGGCCTCCCCAGGAAGCCGAACCCCCGTCCAGTTACCAAAACCAAAATCGCGCAGGGATTTGTAGTAGGTGGTAGGATCGATTTCATTAGCGGCTTTGACCGTTCCTACGTTACAGCTCTGAATAATGATTTCGGGAATTGTCAGCCGACCGTGTTTACTGTAGCAGTGGAGGGTGTGTCGGGCTTTCGGAAGGTAATAATACCCTTTGCAATTAAAGGCCGCGGATGAGCTATACGCTTGTTCGGCAAGTCCTATGGAAAGTGTCATCAATTTCAGCGTTGAGCCGGGTTCGAAAACATTCGATACGACTCGGTTGCGTCGCTTGGACTGTTTGTAATCCCAGAACCTGTTGGGGTTGAAGGAGGGCCAGTTGGCAAGTGCTCTTATTTTCCCCGTCTCGGGCTCCATAGCAACGACCATGATATTGTCGGGATTTTCTTTTTCAACGGTGGTCCTCATTTCTTCTTCGACGATATGCTGAATCGTCTGGTCAATTGTCAATCTAACGGAAACGTCATCATTCAGAGTTCCAGCCGTCCTGTTAATCGGCGAAGTATCGCCCGAAGCCCGAGAGAGTACTGGGTCAAACTGCTTTTCGATTCCGGAGAGTCCTCGATTGTCGACCCCAACGAAACCGAGGACCTGTGCGGCAAGTCGACCCTGAGGATAAACCCGGTTGTACTCGGGTTTAAACCGTAGCCCCCGTAGATCGAGATCCTTGATACTGCTTAGTTTTTTCTTCGATAGTTTACGCTCCAACCAGACAAAGTAACGGTTTTTTGAGAGTTTTTTGTAAAGATCAGGAGCCGGGGTATTCAATATGGGGGACAGTTTCTGAGCAACCGACCAGGGATCTTCGATCTGTCGTGGATTTGCAGCCAGGGACTTCTTGCGGACACTCATGGCCAGAATATTCCCGTCGGCGTCCAGTATTTTGCCCCGGGGAGGTTCCGGTTGACGGGCCTGGGTTGGCCGTAATGATTTCGCTCCCGATACCGGTTCCTGAACGAGCATGACATAAGCGAACTTCAAGTACACCCCCACAAAAAGCGTTACCAGCCCCACAAGCAGAAAAATGGAACGGTCTGATACTTTCTCCCTGAAATTATCCAACATTAATCACCGATGATACCAATTCGATTCAGGGGCCAGTAAACGAAGAAAGCCTCCCCCAGTAGGTTTCGCCTGGGAACGAATCCCCAGACCCTGGAGTCCTCGCTGTGATCCCGGTTGTCCCCCATGAAGAAAAACATGTCCTCGGGGATTGTGTACTTCTCGAGTGGTTCGCCATTACGATGAATAATTCTATCCCGAATTGTCACCCTGGACTTTGTGTGTCGCTGGATAATGTTGAAGTAGAATTTTAATTCAACCGGATTCAACTCAAACAGGTCGACCACCTGACCTCGTTTGGGGACTTCAATCGGCCCAAAACTCTGGGATAATTTCCTTTGCTTGGCCGTCCCGTTTTCGATGACCTCTTTAATGTAGTGATCATCGGCTTCCCGCACTACTCGCAGTATGCTGGCTCGTAGTTGTACTGGCTTGTTCGAGTCCCCCTGGGACAGAACCACCCGTCGATTGAGGCGTATGCCGTCCCCCCGAAAACGAATCATTTCCGGCGGTAAATCTTCGGAAATCGGCTTGGGTTCGGAGTAAAGCTGAATTTCCACTTCATTTCGGACAAAATCGCGTTTTACGGCCCGGCCGTTAACGTACAGCTGGTGATTTTTAACAGCAATCGTGTCACCGGGTAGTCCGACCAGGCGCTTGATGTAATCCTTATCGGGTTGATTCGGGTACTCGAAAACAGCTATATCCCATCGCTGGGGGTCCGAGAGGTTATAAACAAATTTGTTCACAAAAATGTGGTCGTTGATTAACAATGTGTTTTCCATCGAACGAGAGGGAATATAAAACGCCTGGACCATGAAGGGACGGATTAAACCAAACACAATCACCGCCGCCATGAGGCCGATCCTGAGTATTTCTCGCCCTCCCTCCCAGGCAAGGGCGACGAGCGCCACGGTCGTGAAAAGTGTCCACCGCAGCGGCACGTCGTCAAAGAAGTACGCAATCAGTACGAAGAGAAAGTAAAGAATCCCGATTTCGGTTAGTTCCCTTTTGAGTGTTTTGTCTTCGGGATCGGCCATGAGCCACTGCCAGAAATTGTTTTCCATCGTCAAAAACGTCCTTTTCGAAGTTGGATCATCTTATTTTTATCGTTGTCAGGATCAATTTAGTTAATGGTTAGTTAGTGACGAGTTCAAACGGACTATTGAAGCAGTAATGAAGCAGTAATGTTATTCTGGAGGTGCCCGGCTCCCGGGAACGGTTTTCCAGGTCGGAATTTCGTACTGCTGACTCAGAGGCGCTAACCATTCGGAAAGGGGGGATGGATTCTCCTTACTGAAAGCTCGGTCGAGGTTCCGTTGAAGAAGCCTGGTGGGCTCATTATTGCTCTGGCCCCATTCAATACCCTCGTAGTATTTTGAGAGTGCCTCCTGTATCTTCCCCTCCAGTTCAAGCAAAAGTCCCCACTGATTATAGATGAACTGATTACGAAACCCCTGATTGAATGCCAGCTTTATGTGCTTGCGGGCCCGATCGAACTCTCCGGCCCCAAGGTAAGCCGACCCGAGACTGTAATTCACCGCGGGCTGGGTATCACCGAGTTCCGATTTGATCAGTTCGAAAGTCTCGGCGGCTTTCATGAAGTTACTGGACTGATAGTAGGCTTCACCGAGTTTATTGTAGAACGTTAAACGGCGAAGGCCAAAGTGGTGAGCTTTTTCGTAAGAATCGACTGCCTCCCCGGGCTGAGAAAGGTGATCCAGGTACAGTGTCCCTTTAATACGGTGTACTTCAGGATCTCTTGGATTCAGGTCGTGGCCTCGTTCGATTGTCCGGATGCTTTTCGAAATATTCTCGTTCGCCAGGGACAGTTCAGCGCTGGCCCACCAACCAAAACTATCGAACGGATAAAGTGACCGATAACCTTCCCGGTATTCGGTGCCCATGACCAGTGGTTGAGCCCGTTCCCAGCGTTCCTGACGGAGGTATTGACGGGCCAGTTCCTCGAGGGCTCCTTTGTTCGTTGGGTCCTTCTGCAGAGCGCGTTCGAGCATCTGTTGTGCAACGCCTCGTTGCTCGAGATTTTTGTGGATCTGAGCAAGTCGCACGAAGTCCTCGACTTTCATTGACCAGGGGTCCGACTCGGTCATTCCCCGAAGCTCGTTGGAGATCCCCAGGGCTTCTTCGTAGTTCTTTTGTTTGTAGTAAATGTCACGAAGTATCCGTCGGGAAGCTGGATGGTCTTTGATCCAATTCGAGGCCTGGTTCAAGTCCGACTGGGCAAGGTCGAGTTCCCCGAGTTCCAGACTGGCTTTTGCGTGAAAAAGATAACCGAACCCCCTTGTCTCAACCCAGCGCTGAAGTTGCAGAGCTTTTTCCTGGGCTTGCTTCCACTGTCCACGATTTAAGAGGTATTCGGTGTGAGTCTTCTGAATTTCCGGGGCTTTCCGACCGGTTGTAAGTGCTTGATAAGCTTGCTCGTACCGCTCGAATTGTTTTTTGTCGAGCAGTTGTTTGAGGTAGTCAGCAAGGAAGCGATCGTCGTACTTGATAAAAGCTCCATTGAGGAATAAACCGGTATCCGCCCAGGAACGCGCTTCTTCGTAATTGTTACGGTCCATGGAATTTTTAATCTGATTCATGAGGTATGTTTCCCACAGAGGCATCGCCAGATACCAGATCACCAGGCCGACCGTGCCCAGCCAGAGCAGCACCCAACCGGAAGTCTTCACCCAGGGAGGAACGGTAAATTCCTCCTGTTCCGGGAGTTGATCGACGGTCATATAACCCTCGGGTAACTCTTCTTCCTCCTCGGGTTCTTCCTCCGCTTCTCGAGTGCGCTTGGCTTCCTGCTCGAGCATGTCCTGGATGGAGGATTCCTCTGAGTCTTCGGTGGATTCGGGTTCGGAGGGCTCCTCGGCTGGACTTTCCGTTTCGGTAGTCCCGGTTTCCACATCCGGGGATTCAACGTCGGATTCTGCTTCCTCCGATTCAGTTTCCTCGGGGATGTCTTCCTCTTCCTGAATGGCTTCCTCGGCTAAGTCTTCCGGGGAAAGCTCCTCTTCACCAGTTTCCTCTTCTCTGGGCTCCCCGGCTGACTCCTCCGTCGCACCCTCTTCCGCTACCTCGGCCTCCGTACTTTCCTCCGGTCCAGGCTCCTCGCCCTCTTCCAGGCCTTCCTCCGATAGGTCTTCTTCATCAATAACTT
The DNA here is from genome assembly GCA_042219765.1 of Salsurabacterium abyssinicum (SeqCode). Taxonomy (GTDB): domain Bacteria; phylum T1Sed10-126; class T1Sed10-126; order T1Sed10-126; family CAZEBV01; genus JBDGPI01. The sequence goes on along the minus strand of JBDGPI010000212.1, from coordinate 23,728 downwards.
CCTCGGCCAGTTCTTCCGGCGAAAGTTCCTCTTCACCGGGTTCCTCCTCACTGGGCTCCTCGGCGGGCTCCTCAGCCGCACCCTCTTCCGCTTGCTCGGCCTCCGCACTTTCCTCCAATTCAGGCTCTTCGGAAGATTCAACTGGAGGTTCCTCGACCTCTTCAAGGTCTTCTTCGGAAAGGTCCTCTTCCTGGAGGACTTCTTCGGCTAGCTCTTCGGGGGAAAGATCCTCTTCGGTGGGTTCTTCTTCGGAAGCCTCTTCGGGGGGTTCTTCGACGACGTCCGATTCTTCGGATTCCTCGTCGACGCTTCCTTCCGGCTCGGACCCCTCGGGGGATTCGGGGGTCTGTTCCCCAGGGGGCTCCGTTTCTTCCTCGGCAACGTCTTCTTCCTCGAGAACTTCCTCTGCTAACTCCTCCGGGGAAAGCTCCTCTTCACCGGCATCGGCTGGAGTTCCCTCTTGTTCTGGTTCCTCGGTTTCGGACTCTTCGTCCAGGACTTCCTCCGCCAGTTCCTCCGGAGTTGGTGATTCTTCTTCCGGTGGTGACGATTCCTCCGATTCCCCTTCCGAAGGCTCGTCCGGGTCTTCCTCAGCCATTGCCGCTCCAGTTCATGGTTGTTATTGAATAACCTGGGTGTTGAGTCGCTTGGTAGCCGTGAGTTCCACGCCACCTTCATCTCCGGGATTAATCACAAAATCATCCACGAAACTCAAGGCTTTCACGAGATTGAAGATATATTTATCACGGACGTTCCGCTCGAGTATTTCCCGGACGTCAGTCTGAGTCATTTCACCGTTGCGAACTGTTAACTCAATAAATTTACCGTCATCGTCTTCGTCCACCCGAACCTCGGCTTCACCCAGGGAACGTCGATAGGCCAGCTCATGAATGATTCTGTCAAGGGCCATTAAGATGTACACACGCATGAAGCGCTGGTTTTCGTTGGCCCGAACTAATTCCTCACATTCCTCTCGAACTTCGTTAAGAGCTTCTCGCATACGCTCCCGACGTTTTTCCTCTTCTCGCTGACGCCGGTACATTTCTAAACCGATTGCCATAAGAAAGTCACTCCTGATAATGATAGGAAGGCTGAACGTAAGACAGCATTAGTCTGATAGTTTAGAATATAAAGGGTTCAACAAGCAACCTTCGTAACGGGTGGATGAAAGACGCTACTTTACTGCAGAACTCCTAAACCTCATATTAGTCGGACCCGGTCGTCATTTGATTGAGGTTCTTCCAATCGAGGGATATAGCTATAAAGTAACATAGTGGGTTTTAATCCTCCCAGGTGGAGAAATTACATGAACTTACTCATCGTAACCGGAATATTCCCTCCGGATGTGGGTGGTCCGGCTACGTACGTCCCCAGAATTGCGAATGTCCTGAACGACAGAGGCTGGAATGTAGAGGTCATCACGGCGGGACATACGGAAGCCGACCTTGAATTTCCGTATCCCGTTCACAGGGTTCCCCGTTCGGCTCCAGGCCGGTACCGAGAATCCGTGCCAACCATCATTGATCGGGCCGGATGGGCGGACAGGCTCTACGTTAACGGTCTGGAAATGGACAATTACCTGGCCGGTTTTTTTCATTCCTGCCCACGAATTCAAAAGTGTGTCGGAGATCGTAGCTGGGAACGCTATCGAAATAGCGGCCGGGGCGAACTGGACATCGACGAGTTCCAGGAATGTAACCCTGATTTTCGGACCTGGCTTGAGCGGTCCATCCACCGTCACGTAACCCGTGGTTCGGACGAATTCATCGTCCCGAGTCATTACCTGAAATCGATCCTGGCAAAATGGGGAATCCCAACCGAAGATATCACGGTCATTTACAATCACTCTCATCCTCCACAATCCATCCCCGACGAACCGATTAGCTGGCCGGGTTCCGACCTCAAAATGCTTTCGGTAGGACGCCTGGTTCCCTGGAAACGGGTCCCTCAACTGATTAAGCGACTCCCCAATCTCCCCCGGGCTGGTCTGGTCGTCCTCGGTGATGGTCCGGAACGCTCCCGCTGTCGAAAAACCATTAATCGGGCATCCGTCGCCGGCAGGGTTGAACTGAAGGGAAACGTGGACCGGCCTGTCGTCTGGCAGCATCTGCGCGAAGCCGACCTGCTGGTTTTAAACTCCACCTACGAGGGGTTTCCCCATATTCT
>JBDGPI010000212.1:9907-21552 GCA_042219765.1 Salsurabacterium abyssinicum (SeqCode) | reverse complement strand
TCTCCTTGAGGCCATGGAAACCGGTACACCGGTCGTGGCGGCTAACTCGGGTGGTTCCAGTGAACTCGCCGAATTTTTCCCGGATCACATTCACCTTTACGACCGCTACGATCCGGGGGCACTGGAAAAACTCCTGCAAGAAAAAACGTTCGAACCCTTTAACCCACCCGACCTTCCCGAGCCACTGACCTGGACAACAATAGCCGAACAAACCCACGAAACACTCCGACTAGCGAGCCGGTAGGACGCTCATCGAAAGCAATCTCAACATGCCGGAAAAAAAGTCGCTTTTGTTTGTTAGCAGTATTCGCCTCCCTGAGGAGTCCAATCCCACGGCCCGGAAAAAGTGGTCTGGACTTGCCGACCGGTTCCGAGTGTACGTAATTGGTTTCAGCAGCGGTGGGTTCGTGCGTAAGTCATTGTTCAACTGCAAATTCTACGGCGTCCCCGGAAATCTCTGGTTTCCCTTGAGAGCCGGCCTCTACTACCTCCTGACCCCACTCCTGACCGCTTACCTCACCCTTCGCTACAACTGCAGATACTGGACGGCTCAGGGCCCGTACGAGGGACTCTCAGTCTGGATGGTTAAATATTTCCTTAAGCCCTTCAAAGATCCACGGCTCATCATAGAAGCCCACGGTGATTGGATTCAAAGTTTTGTAACCATCAGGACGGTCCCTTTCAAACCCTTCATCGAAAAGCTTTTGCGATGGATTAGTCCCCTTCTGCTTTATCCGGCCGACGCTTTCCGCAGTGTTTCGGACGAGACCGAATCAATGCTCGAATCGTTTAACGCCTATTCGCGGCCCCACCGCAATTTTCCGGGTTTTACTGATCTTGAGCTGTTCCTTGAAACGAGCTACCCGGAGAAAGAGGACCTTGAAAAACCTCGGGTGCTTTACGTTGGTGCTCTAACTGAGCTGAAAGGCATCCCCGATCTGCTTAAGGCCACGAAAACACTGCGTGACGAAGCTCCCGACGTTCAACTGCGTCTCTGTGGTGAGGGCAACAGGGAACGCTACCAGCGGACGTCATCGGAGCTGGGATTGACAAAATCCGTCGAGTTCCTCGGTGAAATCCCACAAACGGAACTCGTCGAGGAATACCTGAGTTGCCGGTTACTGGTTCTTCCATCCTACACCGAGGGGTTACCAAGGGTTCTACTGGAAGGCTTAGCCTGCTACACGCCATTTGTGGCAACTAAAACACCAGGAAGCAAGCAGATCCAGCAAGAGTCCGGAGCCGGTCGGATCGTCCCCCGGGGCGATCCTCCCCGACTGGCATCGGCAATGTTAGACTTATTTTTCGCCGACAAGAAACGCCGCGAGATGGGCAAGCGCGGCCGTCAGTACACTGAAAACCAGTATTCCGTCGAACAATTTTTTGATGGCTACGAGCGTCTCGTTAACGATATTAATCCTGTCGAATGACAAGGGCGGTGATGCTTTAGACCATGGACTCACCAGAATTCATTGTTGTCGGACTCGATGGTGGATCGTGGAGTTTCCTCGACCCCTGGCTGAACTCAGGTATCTTACCGAACCTTACTGAAATCCGCGACAATCACCACGCCGGACCTCTTGAAAGTTGTCTTCCTCCCGTCACCTCACCGAACTGGAAGTGTTACAGTACCGGCCGTTCCCCCGGTCAGCTTGGGGTCTACTGGTGGGAAACACTCGATTGGGCCAACGAAACCATTGCCACTCCCTCCTCCGGGGATTACAAAGGAGCAGAACTCTGGGACTACCTCAGCGAGGACGGTTTAGAATCGCTTGTCGTCAACATGCCCACCACGTATCCCCCTCCATCCATCAAAGGACGTCTTGTTTCCGGGGGTCCAACCGCCGGGGAGTCCAGTTATACCTCGCCGGATAGCCTCGAGGAAGAACTCCGCCAATCCTACAACTACAGAACGCTTCCGGAATCAATTGATTTTATTCAGTCCGATCCGGAACGAGCGATACAGGAAATACGAGAACTCATGAAATTACGTTTTGAAGTAGCCGAGGATCAATTTGAAAAACAACCCTCTGATTTTCTTCAGGTCACACTCTACTTGATAAACGTTCTGCAACATCACTTCGGACATCAGGATCCCGTTCGGGAGGCCTGGCAGTGGATCGATCGAAAAATTGGCGAATGGCGCAACGAGTTTCCCGATACTCCCCTCGTTTTACTCTCCGATCACGGCTGCAATGAAATACACTCTCAGTTCAACATAAATCAGTGGCTCATCCAGGAGGAGTACCTGAGTGCCGGTAGCACGGTGGATCAAACCGTCCTAAGTTCAATTGGACTCAACAAGGACAGGCTCGCCCGCTTTTTAGCCTCAGTTGGCCTCAAAAAACCCTTAAAATCAGTCCTCCCCAAAACAATCCGTAACTGGCTTCCAACCGAGGACGACTCGGTGATGGGTCCCGGCAAGAATCGACTGATCGATTGGGGTGCAACGAAGGCTTATGCGTTTGGTCAGGGGCCAGTATTTGTCAAACCGTCGCTTCCCGAGCCGGACCTTAGTTCAGTAAAAACCTCACTTCTGGAAAAACTTCAAACTCTATCCGATCCATCGGGCCATCCGGTTGCTTCCTCCATTTTTACCGGCTCGGCCTACTACGGAGACCATACGGAAGGAACGAAACCCGATCTGATCATCGACCAGGCGGATAATATCCATATCAGCAACAGCATCGGCTTCGACCAGATCTTTCAACAACCGGATCAATGGGAAGCCGAAAACGAGAAAATGGGGCTGTACGCATGGGTGGATCCCAGCGGAGAAACGATCCTCTCCGACAAGGACGACACCGTGCAAATAACGGATATCATGCCCAGTATTCTGGCTCATATGACCGGAAAAATACCCGAGGGTATCGACGGTAACGTGCGATTCTCCAAGCCAAACTCCGAACCGCCGGAAACCATCGAGCCAATTTCCGAACCGAGTACTCAGGATGCCGAGGAAGAATCCACCCGTGAAAAACTCGAGGGACTTGGGTATCTTTGAGTTTTCGAACCTGGTGTCGGAATCAACTGATCCGGGCGATTGGATCGTTCAGAGATCCGACCGAAAGCTCGAACAGCCCGACCTACAGGATCCTCTCCTACCACCGGATTCGTGCACAGCAGCAGGTCGCCTTTCAGCACCAACTTGACCGCCTTCAGAAGAAGTACAACATTGTCACACCCGAGGAATTCCGGGCCGACGAAGGATCCAGCAAAACCCTGAACCTGCTTCTCACGTTCGACGACGGTTACCTGGACTGGGAATCTCAGGTCCTCGCCGAGTTAAACAAAAGGAATTTGAAAGCTGTGTTCTTCATCTGTCCGGACCTGGTCGGACTCAACAAGGAAGACGCCGCTGAATACTTTGAAACTCACCTCAACCTGCAGCCCACCCTGGCGTTGACGGACTCCGGGGTTCAGCGAATCCTCCAGGAGGGCCATACTCTCGGTGATCACTTTGTTCGTCACGCCGACTTAAGGGATACCCGGGATAAACAAAAAATCCTGTCGATAATCGATGAATCCCTCTCGACCTTCCGGAAGCGATTTGAACTCACCCCGGACTGGCTGGCTTACCCCTTCGGAGACCACTTTGAAGGCGCGGAAACACTCAGGGAATGTGTCAGCAACCATTACAGTTACGGTCTGACGCTCATTCCAGGAACTAACTCGAAAGATACCGATCCTTACTTCCTGCGTCGGGATGCATTTTCCCCGGATTATTCCCCATCCCTGGAGGACGCCTGGCTGTCCGGCGGCTTTGACCCAATTTTTCAGCTCACTCACAGCACTTACACTTTACCGTGACTTTAGCTGGACGAATTTGTGTCCGGAACTAATGAGCCAGGGGGTTTTCGACGCTCGACCCCGGAGTAGTTCCGGGTCAAGGATAGTAACCTTACAACCGACGATTCCACCAATACCGCGGGAACAATTTAGGGGGTCTGGACCGTGCCCGACAAACCGTCTTTGATCATGATTACCCAGAGACTTTTTTACGACGACCCTTTCTTCGGGTACAACGTGAAGCTGATTGAGTCTCTGTCCCGTAAGACCGAACACCTTTACGTTCTCCCCCTCTACGGGGAGTCGATGGATCACCTTGACAACGTGACCGTAAAACCCTTCGGAAAGTCCTCCGACGAAAGCCGAGTGACAAAGCTCTTCCGACTCTACCGACATTTTCTGACGATCACGATCGGGAGTTCGATCGAAGGTTTATTTATCCATCAAAACCAACTTTACGCCCCTGCGCTGGCCTGGTCGCGGTTGTATTTCTGGAAACCTTTTGTGCTTTTTAAAGCTCACGGCCAACTTCCCTGGAACATCCGATTGGCACTCCCCTTTATTTCAAAGGTACTAACCTCGGCCGAGGAAGGATTTGATTATCCCACCTCCAAAAAAAGGATAATCGGTCAATCAATTGACACCGATCTATTTGACCGTAAATCACTACCCGACACGGAAACGTTCGGCATCATTTCCATAGGCCGGATTAGCCCAATCAAAGGATACGAAGTTCTGATAGACGCTTTTTCTAAAGCAAAGGCCTCCCTCGAGACCCCGCTGGAGCTGACCATTGTCGGTGAACCTGCGACGGACAACGACGAGAATTACCTCGAGGACCTTAAAAGCCAGGTAACAAACCTTGGCCTTCAGGATCAGGTCCAGTTTACCGGCGGGGTTCAGTACGAAAGCATTCCGGAGTTACTCGGTAAGAACGACCTTTTCGTCAACAGTTCGGTTGGAGAAAGCGCCCTGGACAAAGTTGTACTGGAGGCGATGTCCGTGGGCCGTCCAATCGTTACGACAAACCCGAATTTCAAACCTCTGCTCGAGGAACAGTTCCCGAAAACCCTCTGCCGGCGCGATGACTCGGACGCTTTAGCCGATTCCATAACCTACTGGGTCAACCAGCCGGGAGGAAAAAGAAAGCAAACGGGAGAAAAATTAAGAGCTCTTGTGGAGGAAAAGCACTCCATGGATCATTTCACCGATAGTATTGTTGAAGAATTCGAGTGACGGTGAGGCGTTCCTTCAGAGAGGTATCAAGTTCCTTATCGTACGATAGGTTTCAAGTGCGGGTGAAAGCTTATCCTGGACGAACGAGAGATTCATGCCTGGACCAATCCAGACCCGGGGGAGGGTGAATAAATCGTCCGCCGGATCCACCAACCCTTCCTCAACGGTTACAGCCTGATTAAAATTTAATTTCTCCACAATGTTCCTAACCCCTTCGTCGTAGGCACCTTTGGGATACGCAAAGGATTTGACTTCCTTCTCGGCTAACCCCTCAAGCCTCTTCTTGGAATCAAGAATCTCCCTTTCAATCTCAGGTTCATTCAACCCGGGCAATTTAACGTGATTTACGGTATGAGCACCAAGTTCGTGTCCCTCTTTTGCAAGCGTTTTTAACTCTACTCTCGACATCATCGGCGATTCGCCGGACCAGGTGTTGAGGGAATCTCCAATTGAACCTGTGGTAATAAAGAACGTACCGGAAATATTCCGATCGTTCAAAACCGGCAGGACTTTTTCGTAATTATCCCGGTGTCCGTCGTCAAAGGTAACACAGGCCAGGTTCCTGTCCGGGTTACGTTCGAGCTCCCGAGTGAAGTCATTCAAATTATGAACTGAAAAATTATCCGCAAGGTACGACATTTGATCCTTAAAGGCGTCAAGGGCAATGCTCTGTGGAAGATCCCCTCCAACAGTATGGTAGAGGAGTATCGGCCGCACGGGTTCACTACTGTTCGACAACAGCCGGAGAAACCGGTAAATCCCCTCACGCAGGGGCATTTTCCAGTCTATTGACATGAGACTGCTAAGAAATAGTTCAATGTGTTTAAACCGTCTTCCATTCGGTCAGATCCCTGCCAGTTTTTTCCTCGAGATACTCAATGTCTTCCATAAATCCGTCGATCAAGGACTTTCGGATCTCAGTGTCCATGGGACCGTAGTCGATCTCCTTTTTGTTGAGGGCCGAAATACGTCGGGCCAGAAAAGAAAGGGATTTACGAAGCCAATTGGGCATGAACTGCTTGAGGGAAGTATGACGCATCCGACGAATAAGTCGCTGGAATTTAGCGGAACGAGCCACCGCCGACTTATTGAATCGTTTTCCCAGTGACTCCGGGACGAAATCAGGATCCACACCAACAAAGGCTTGAACCTCCCTTAGTAGCTCCCTGGGTTTTTCCTTTAAGTCCTGGAGGAAGATAATCTTAATCTGCTCCTCCTCGAATACCTCGTAATAGCGCTTCAAGTGTTGCGCGTACGAGCTCACATGGCGGAACGCCTGAAAATAAGGATGGTCCTGTCGAACGAGTTCCTCGAACGTATCGGGAAGTTTCCGTCCCCCCTTTACGGCCTGCCAGTAATGCGAATACGCTCGATCGACTGGGTCACGCATAAGAAATACGAACTTAACGTTCGGTATGTGTTTATTAATTAGCTCAGGGGCATCCTCGAGGTAAAGGTAAGCCGTCGCTTCCCCCAGAGCTGTTGCATTCGAGCAATGATCAAAAAGCGATTTGTACCATTCAATGCCCTTGTCGTAGCGACCCGACCGGGTCGGCACCAGCTTACCACCGTCCATTTGTCCCGTCACACGGGAGAAAAACAGGGGTTCCTTCTGTTCGGCCATGCAAATTTCAGGATGTTCCTTGAGGTAATGCCAGAGGGAGGTCGAACCGGACTTTCCGGAACCGGCCAGCAGAAACGTCGGCAATGAACTCACGAATTTTTACCCCCTAACTCCAGCTGTTCCGGATCGTAATCGAGTGTCCTCATGGTATCCCCACAGTAATTGAATAACGTTCTATTCATCTCGGGGGTCCAATCCCTGGGCTCGGGGAAATCATTCTTTATTTCTTTGGGATTAACTCTCGTATCAAGGAAATCCAATAGATCCTCGACGTCAAGATCCTCCGGATTCAGGAACTCCATGTAGCGTTTGAGGGTATCTTTGTTCCGCGAAAAAAGATCCTCCGAGTGCAGCAGAAACGATCGGTCGTCATCCAGACTGTCAAGGGTCTCATGAACGAGTTCGTTAATGGCATTCCAGTACCAGCACGTCTTTTCAAAAGCCGACATATCGGTGTTCTCCACCCAGCGCCCGTTTTCTTTCTCAAACGGATGAATGTGGCGATCTCGTTTTAATTCCTCCAACCACTTACGAAGTGGCTGGGGACACCACTTTGCAAGGGCTTCCACGTAACCAAACCGGAGGGAAAGCTGGCCTTTGAATGAGTAACGGGTCCCAAAGTAAGCCGGCATGGACATTGGAGGGGGGTCGAACTTCCGCATGAAGGAAGCCACCACGTTGCGAGGATGTCGTACGAGGTGCACGAAACGGGCTTCCGGGTAAGCCTCAAGCATTAAGGGAGCGTAGGCGGCAAAACCGTGGTTTGTTTCGAGGAACCCACGACCCTCCCGGGCCAATTTGTCGATCAATGGTTTCCTGGCCCGGCGGAGTCGATCTATTATCGTCCGCTTGTCACTGGGGTTCGGATCCGGATTTGTAACAATACGATGGTAAGCCCAGTTCTGTTCAAGGATGAAGCTCATGTCGTTACGGTACTCGGAACTTCTACCACGGTACCGTTGAAAGGATTCAACCTGTTCACTGTTCTGAAAGAACCGCTGGTTGAGTAACGTACCGCATCGGCCCGTGGACAGTATGAAGACAGGATCGAACGAAACCTGATTCAAATTCATCACCTTTCCAGGCGAGGACCACCAGGGAAGAGTTCAATATTTTTCGCTACATGGTATCGATTTCGCCAAGACCTTCCGGAAAAGTCAATGAGTTGGCAGAAATGATTAAAATAGCTTGAAAATAAGCTGTTCATAAGGACTTACTTTAATTGCCAGCACCTTGAAACCTTAAACCAAGTCTCCTGACGTAATTATCCCACGATGAAACGACCAGCATAAAGTACTCCATAAGTTTCAAATCAAGCTACGCCAATTCGTTGAGTAAATCACAAAATTATTAATACCGAGATGCCGGCCGCAACCCTGGACTCCGATATTCGTGTACCGAACACAGTTAGGACCTTTCGGTAAAAGGTCCTCTTATTCTGATGACCAGCTGACCTCATTTCAGACTAAACTTATAGTATGTTTTTTACTTCGGGCACTCAGGGTAACTATTTACCGAACTTCCGTCCCGGAGAAATTTTTTGTAATTGTCAAATTCATTGCTCACATATCCATTATCACCCAGCCACTGATGAATTATTCGGGCACTCAGCCATTGACCCTTCTCGTTGAGATGCCGGTCTACTTTTCCGTATAGGCTGCTGGGATTCTCCTCGTTTCTCAAATACGTCTTCAGATCCAGCACGTGAAAGCGGGGTGATTGCTCAGCCACAGTTTTTAGAACGGATCGTTGCTGATCGTAATAGCGGGACCCTCTCTCTCGGGAAAAACGCCTTCCCCAGTTCCCTGTCACTTCTTCACGTGTTGGGATGGCCACGATTAGGTAATCCGATCCCTCATTTAATGCTCGGTTTCCAATGGCAGAAAGTAAAGCTCGTGTCAGATTCAGTTCGTTGCGCAACCGTTTGCCAGTTGAAGGGGTGTTCTCCGAAGTTTCCGTCATTGCCGTTAACCGTCGTTTCAGGAAGACGTAAACAGCAAGATTTCGCTCCAGGCTATCACGGAACCGCCGGACCCAGTTTATCGGTAGTGGTTCCCGGACCAGCTTCAACCCCCCGTCAGTCAAACGGAACCGGGGATTGAGTGGATTGGGCGACAAGTTGCCCGGGGCATCATTGAAAAAGTACCCGAGAATCACCAGCTTGTGATCAGCCTCATCAGCTTTTGTTCGATAGAGCTGCCACTCATTGGAAGTCGAATAGCCCGCCGTACCGTAGTTGAGAAACGTTGTACCTGGGGACCAGCGATCGAGGAGAAAGGGCATGTTAGCCCTATCCCCTACAAGGGTCCCCCGCATGTAGGAATCACCCAGCACCAGGATTCGGTCACTACCACTGTTGTAACGATCCCTGAAGCCTTCACCGTTGAAAGTGAAAAGGCTCCAGGAATCGTGTTTAGTTTTCCGTTCGAAGTACTGGGCGTTTGGATACTCCGTCCAGCCAAACGTCTTGTGGAATTTTCCGCGACGTTCGGGTCCCTGACAATAGTATCGATTAAAGTAAATTTCATCGGAGAGCCCCCACTGGACACTCATCCGAAGACCAACTTCAGCCAATACCAATCCCAGAATCAAAGAAACGAGGACCATTACGCCATTTACGGCCGCCCGTTTCAGAATTTGCTTTATGTTTAACATAAGTAAAACTCCGGAAGCAACCAGAAGAAGGTCCCAGCTGACAATTAAAATTAGTCCGATTGGATCATCAATTTGACCGTCCGCCGCTACCAGAAGTCCTAACAACCAGGGGTTGGGAACAATGCCAAGAAAAATACAGGTCCATCCAGCAATTATTCGCTTGTTAAACGCCATCGGGGCGACACCTAAGTATCACGCAGGAATATTTTTGTCGTTTCCGGCGGTTATTGTTTCCAATCGGAAAGATCACGCTCAATCAGGTCTTCCAGTTCCTCTATTTCGGGCCGGAAATATGCCAGTAATTGTTCCCGGGTCTCCGCGTCAAGGGGAGGAACTTTTTCCTCATTGATATCCTTTCGATTCCACTCGCGTATACGGTCCGGCAGCCCCGTTGATTTAACAAGGTCAACTAAGGGTTCCGCCCTGATGCTCCGCAGAACCTTCGGAACCTCAAGAAGAAGCTGCTTTAACCAGGAAAAATGAATATCGTGAGCGGAATGGACCTTCTCTCTGCTACTTTCGGGCCGAAACGAGCTTTGGACTCCCAGGAATTCAAACAACTCCTTCAGGACTCCCTCGGGATGATTGGCAATCTCCCGGACTAACATAATGTGAATTTGATCCCGAGGAAACTGGTTGAGGAAACGTTTGAGTTTTCGAGCGTACATCCCCCCTTCCAAATAGCTCGGATTACACTGGAGGGCGTCCTGAAACTCATAGAGTTCCGGCGGTATTCGTCCCTGCCGAACTTCGTGTTTATGATGCGAGTAGGCTCTCTCCACCGGGTCCCGCAGTGTAAGAAGCAATTTCACCTCACTGTTATAACGGTGAATACGGGCGGGGACGCTTTTTTCGTTGAAATAGCGAACGCTCATTTCACCGGAAACTTTACTATTAAAGTCAAACCGACGATGGTACCAATCGTATCCCTTGATGTAATTGAAATTAAAATAATTTAGTTCACTCTGTTTTTCCCCCCAGGCCGTCTCGACTTCGGGATGATCGGTGAGATTTGTCACCAGCCACCGGGAAGCAGCTTTGTGAACCCCAATACCAATGTAATCAAGCCGTTCAGTCGCCATCCCCGGCAGTCCTCCCCTGTTTCCTAGCACACCAGAAATATCCCAGTGGATAGTCACTTTCGTTTCGATACTTACCCCCGGAGGGACGTGAAAGAATCCAGTCGACTGGTTTGGAAATTAAGTACAGCACAGGGGCCACGTACCGGGGCACCACAAAATCAATTTGATTCAGACATGCCATAATAGCGCCATTACCCGCCGGCTCAATGGTAATGTCCTCGAAACCACTGTTACTCAGGAAAGCTTCAATCGCTTCGTCGGTATAGCGGAAGTAATCCGAAGGATTGCGGTGCACACGATGCAGGAAGGGAACCCAGCCGTAAAAGATCCCCCCCGGAACGAGGGAGTCGAAGATTTTGTCGGAAATGTCCTGGTAGTGGTAGATTTGTTCAAAGAAATTAAAAGACAGTGCCGTACGTGGAGAAATATCATCCGGTATTTGTTCACTTTCCAGATCAATGCAGTAAGTAGGGTCCTTACTTTCATCAATATCCAGTGTGATATGCTCGAGGTCTTGAAGTTCCTTCATGAGGTAATGATACCCGGTCGAGCCATAACCGCCCGCTCCGACATCAATAACGGGACCTTCAATATTCAGGTTTTTGACGATCGCGTTCATGTAACTTCGACCGTAGGATTGTCCTTTCCAGAGTTCCCGACAGATATCCGACCATGTATACTCAGCAATTTCCAAGCGAAACAGCTCCAGTAAAACCTTACGGCCAGAATGAAACGGAACGAAAATACACCAAGCAATGTCGCTGCCAGTGCATGACTCCACTATCAATTCTGAAAGTGGAATCGAGAGACATGCAATGGCATTTTTATCTGCCTCTAATCCTTGATTATAATCAGCTCTTGGGTTTCTGTTAGCGGATCGATTGAATAAATTACTAACCTGGTGATTCAGGTGATACTGGCAAAACCACCGGAATCAGCAGATCCCCTGGTGTAACTCAAAGTGCCGTTAATACCACCAGCGCCAAGAAAGAACTCAGGGTTGTTGATACCATAGTCACGGAGTATACTCGGATTTTTATAAGTCCAAAAAATAATCTAATCTCTTTACCGTACACTTATTCTGTTTATATGTTGTCCGTAATGAGGTTCGGTCATGAAAATACTTCATATTTCTCGATCACGCATCCCCAGCACAAAAGCTCATGTACTTCAGATTCACAAAATGGTGGAGGCTTTTGACCGGTGCGGTGCGGAAGTCGAATTAATTCATCCCAGCACGTTCTCCAGAAATAACTCCG
>JBDGPI010000212.1:8223-9897 GCA_042219765.1 Salsurabacterium abyssinicum (SeqCode) | reverse complement strand
TTCCCCAACCAATTTGTACGATCTTGAGACCACCCCCGAATACAGAACACTCCCTGCGCTTGATCTGCCCCTCCTGAGGGAAAATACATCTCGTTTCGGTTTTTACGTATTCTCCCTAACCTTCGTAATGTCAGTCCTGAGCTACGTAACCTATCAGCATTTAAGCGGTTACGAGCCGGTCGTCTATTCCAGGGATATTATAAGCACTCTTATTTTGGCAAGGTTACGGAAGGCAACGGGATTAAATCTCCCAATATTTCACGCGCTTCATGATTTCCCGGGATCCATGGAATCCGGTCGTATTGATACATGGCGATTAATCGATGGCTTCGTCGTTAATTCAAATGGGTTGAAGGACAAAGTTTTAGACGCCGGTATTCAATCCAATAAGCTTATGGTGGAATACAACGGAGTGGACTATGGCACGTTTCAGGCTTCAACATCACAGGACAAGCTCAGGAAAGAATACGACCTCCCGTTAGACCGAACGATAGTGGGATTTACCGGTAATCCTTACGATTACAATGGAATTAATGTCATCTTAGATTTAGCTGAAAAAATGCCTGAGATTCACTTTGTCACTGTCGGTGGTAGCGGCGACCGCCTTCAGCGGCTCAAGGATAGAAAAACGAATCGCCAACTGAAAAATTTACGAATCGTCCCCCATCAACCCCACCGCGAAATCCCAAGGTATCTGAAGGCATTTGATCAGCTGCTGCTTCCGCTACAACCGATTTCCGAACGAACGAAGGACTTTGCCTGTCCTCTTAAGCTCTTCGAGTACCTGGCCTCCGGGCGCCCTATTATAGCCTCCGATATTCCCTGTCTGAGAGATATTGTCGACGACGAAAAGGAGGCTTTACTCGTTGAATACGATAACGTTGAGGACTATCAGGAGGCAGTTCTCAGACTTTCCTCCGATAACAAGCTCAACCAGCAAATGAGTCAGGCTGCCAGAACCCTGGCCGAAAATCAGACCTGGGAAAACCGGGCAAAACGCATACTTGACTTTATCGACCAGAGGGCTGACGTCGCTGCTCCAACACCGTGACTTAACCAGGGACTCGAGTTGTCCGGGGAGAGGAACGGTAGACGGTAATTCTATGGATTGGATCGCAAGGTCAGTCACTCAACGATTTACCAGGCTCTATCCGCAAGACATCCGCGGAAAGACAGAACCACTGGTGACTGCGAAGGAAGTCCTTTAGAAGAAGAACTGGTAGAGACAATTCCGCGGGACTTCGTTCAATGTCAATCAGGAATCTTTGAGAGTATCTTCAATCATTTCACGGTTGTCTTTCACCCAGCTGTACTATTGCTCCAACCCCTCTTCAATATTGTAGCGCGGATCCCAGCCGAAATGCGACTTTGCCTTATTAATGTCACTGACGTAAATTTTTTGGTCCCCGGTTCGCCACTCATCGTAATCGACCGGAATCTCCCGTCCTTCGAAATCCTCCAGCAATTCGATTAATTCAAGAAGTGATGTGGTATTGTCGGGTCCGCCTCCAATGTTGTATATCCGCCCGGAGGTTGTCTCAATTTGATCCGCGGCCTGGCTATACGCCCTGATTAAGTCATCCACGTAGAGTACGTCCCGGACCTGCTTGCCGTTACCGTAAAAAGTAATGTCTTTGTTCAAAACACTGGCTATTGTAAACCATGCCACCCAGC
>JBDGPI010000212.1:0-8213 GCA_042219765.1 Salsurabacterium abyssinicum (SeqCode) | reverse complement strand
GTCTTCCACGCCAAATTGATGCGGTCCATAGATACAGGACTGACGGAAAACAACAGTATTTAGATCGAATGTTCTTGCGTAATCCCTGACATACTGGTCGGCGGCTCCCTTGGAACAACCATAGGGGGAATGGAAATCAAGGTTGGCTTGTTCCGATATCCCCTCCACTGAATCATACTCGTACCGTGTGTCCTTCTCGATGTGCTCGAGGTGATTGAGCTTACCGTAAACCTTGTTGGTCGAGGCAAATATCAGTGTCCCTGAATGATCAAGAGTTCTCATAGCCTCAAGGATATTTATCGTTTCGAGGAGGTTATCCTCGAAATCCTGGCGAGGATCCTCGATTGAAGTAGTAACTGCCACCTGACCGGCCAGATGGAGAATCAAATCGGCGTCGTCGTGCTCATCAAGAATTTCCTGTACTTCGTTCCGGGAACAGATATCGACCTTATGAAAGTCGATCCGCCAATTCGATTGGATCCACTCGATGTTTTTTTCAGTTCCCTCCCGCGAGAGGTTATCAACGAGCACAACTTCGCAGTCGCGGTTGGAGAACCATCGGGTGGCATTACTGCCAATGAACCCAGCGCCGCCAAAAACGACAACCTTATTTACCATTTAGATCCCCTGTTAGCGAATTGATAAATACACATTAGACACTGCCCGGGATTCGTTTCAATTCGGATCAGTATTCATCGGCATCAACCGAGGAAACCGGGGCGAATTAAGCCCGGTGGTAGAAGGCTTCCATCTGTTTGCCAATTCGGTCCCAGGCAAACGCCTCGGAAGCTTTCTCGTAATTACGCTCCCCCATGCTCTCAAGTCGTTCGCGGTTTTCAAAGGCCTGAGCCATGGCGGACTTCAGGCCCTCAGTGTTACCCGGTTCGTAAAGAAAGCCTCCGTTTTCGGCAATGTGCTCCGGAACACAACCAATTGAGGGCACGATGCAGGCTTTGCCGTATGACATTGCCAGAATCAATGAACCGGAGTTCAGGATGTTCTCGAAGGGTAAGGTTACAATATCGGCCGCGTTAAAAAACCGGTTCATTGCTTCAACATCAACGAATCCGGGCCTGAAAATAATACTTTCCTGAGCCTGACTGGCTCTGTTTAGAATTTCCTCCGATCGGTCGTCCTTGGTGGAGCCCGCAACCACCAGCCGCTTGTCGGGAACCTCAAGCCCCTTGAAGGCATTCACAAGTCGAGGGATACCTTTATAAGCTCTGATACTTCCAACAAAGAGATACACCATATCGGATGACCCCAGTGAAAGGTCACTCCTCGCCGAATCCTGACTTAAAGTATTCGGGTAGTAATCGACGTAGTTTCCGTAAGGGATGACTTCAAAACTACTGGTAGTGTCCAGCTCATAATACTCCCTGGCTAACGTTTTCCCGCGCTGGCAGTAGACGTGTACTGAGTCGGCCATCCGGGCGGTGAATTTCGACCCCAGGTTATCCAACCACAAGTACGTTTTCTCGTGATTGTGTAAGTTGTGGAGCGTCCAGACCAGAGTCACTCCAAGGAACTTTAACAACAGGACCTGTAGAAAATACGCAACAGTTTTAAAAATACTTTTGATCGGACGGCCGGTTTCCATTATTAGCGGGTGTATCCACTGCAGGTGAATCACCTGTGTTGAATTCGACAAAAATGCAGGAAGAAAAAAGGCACGATCCAGGGTCCGAACCTCGACCCCTCGATCCTCGAGGCTTTGCTTCAACTGGGAAAGATGGGGGTTCTCCCCGGACATGAAGGGAAGTATCGTCACGGACGGAGACGTGCCATCGTCATTTTCGTAATTCAATCTGTTTCAACCACTCCTCGGTTTCCTCAAGAACCTTCTTTTGTTGCTCCGAATTCAAAACCTCGTCAAATTTGGACGAAGACGCCCGAATGCTTGACCGATCATTCTGTTTCCAGGGTTCATCCTGAGCAAGCTCCCGATAGGTCTCATTAAAGTCTTCGAGAATTGATTCTGTGTAAGTAAGGCTCAGATACTGAAAAATATTCCTTAAGACGGAATCCGGATTTTCAACCAGAGCATCGTAATCAACCACTTGATGATTTTTTTCCGAAACCCACCGAGCGGTTATCGAAGTGTCGTTTTTCCAGCGGCTTATGGCATTCTCCAGTGTTTCACTCCCGCCCCAGTCCTCGGGATAGGTGTTTGTGGCATGATAATACGATGCAATGACGTCTTCACCTGATCTTATGACGTGTAAAAACTGGGGATCGTCCAAGTAGTGTTTGATTGCTTGAATTCGATAGAGATGACGAGGGGTTTTCTCCACGATGTGCGAGGTACCTTCGGGAGCTCTGTTCTTCAGTAGACCGATGAATTTATCAACGTACTGACGAACAAAAATCGGTAGCTGCGGTGACCACCTGCTTTTGTTATTCACATCCAATTTTGTTAAAAGTTCCTGATAGTAATTGTAGCTTCTGCGGGAGACGATCCCTAAATTTTTCAGAAGAATCCGATCCGAGGGGATTTCATTAAAGAAATGGGTTTCGGGTATCGTGAAAACGGTTTGATGTCCCCCGAGCAACGATTGTAATAGCGTTGTACCGGATCGGGGCATACCAACCACAAAAACTAATTGCATCAGAAAAGAATCACCAATTTTACCCCGAGTCTAAGTCGTTGAATCTTAATCGGACGAGGGAAGAATCCATCGCGTCCCGAGTTCCTTAAAGAAAATTCGTATAGTGTAGAAATTCATAAAGTACATACGGAGAGCAAACGCCCAGGCTGCACCAATATACGAAAAGTAATAGGTTAAAACCAGAGCTAATATGACACCCAGTATTGCCTGAAGTATATTGACGTTCAAAATAACCCGTTGCTTGCTGATAGCAAAAAGTTTACTTTTGGTCAGGGCAAAAATATTACTCAAAGCCACCGCCGGCAGCACAATCCAGGCCACTGTGATACTTGGCGAGAAGTCCGGACCATACAGGAAGGGAATCAGCCAGATGACACCAACACAAAGAATAAGACAGAGTGTTGTGATCAGAGGAATGGCCTGATAGTAATACTTCCTCAACGTATCGTAAAATTCGTCTTGATCGGTGTTCCACTTTTTGACCAGCCTGGGGTAAAGGTAATTGTTCGCCGGCTTCGAGAAGAACTGGAATACAAACCGGAATCTCTTTCCAATTTTAAAGTAGCTGACCGGTTTTGTACCGACCAGATGGTGAATAATCAAAACCTGTCCTTTTGTGAAGAGGGAATTAAAAATATTCGCAAGATAATTACTTCGAGTGTTATGGTAAATCGAGTTGATAATCTCGTAAGAGATTAATTCATTAACCTTCAGTACATTCAGTAACTTCTTACCGTAAAGCGATAACAGAAGAAGAATCGATGCTAAGAACAGACCCAATTCTACGATCAGGTAACCGAGACAAGCTGCCTGGACCCCGTAGAAAAGAAACGGTATGAGAAAGAGATTACGACCGGTAGCATTGATCAGACGGTAAACGCCCAACCATTTAAACTGCTCCGTGGCCTGAAAGTACGATCCAAAGATCCTGAGGTGTAAAAGAGCTTCGCTGACAGCGTACAATCCCAGTGAAGTTTGCCAGTCCTGATAAATATCCCAGTAGTTAAAAAACAGTATAAGGGCAGTAAAAAACAGGACTAAAAATAAACAGAGCGCTGCCAGGTTCAACAGCAACGTTGTGGTAAATATTTTCGTCCGGTTGGGTTGCTTTTCCTGCTCCCCGTACAGTTTAACGACGGTCTGTTGAGTATTTAGTTGAAAGGGTATGCAGCTTAATTTAACCATCGCAATAATCGAGAAGAGTTGACCCAGCGGACCGGGTCCCAGAATTCTGGCCGCCACGATACCATAGAGAAAACTCGTCGAGTAAGTGTAAAATCTAATCCCGGATAAGTAGGAAATCTTTTTCACTGCGTGAAAAGGGGCGAACGTCTGAATTTTGTCCAGTAAACCCAATTCTTTAAAAACCCCTTGCCAACTGCTTAATCAGTGGATCCGTGGCGAAATCATGATTTAAAGCAAATAGTATAAATCAAGGGTGAGTACTATGAAGCAATTTTTCCTGCTTGGAGCCATGAAAAGTGGGACGACCTTCCTGACGGAACTACTATCTCAACATCCCGAGATATGTACCTCGTCCCCCAAGGAACCTGAATTTTTCATGGACGAATCCCTCTACGACAACGGAAAAAAATTCTATCTGTCAGAGTATTATAATTCGGGGGAAGAAGCTACCTACCGCGGTGACACACAGAGCAAGAACCTTTTGTTCCCCTGGGTCCCGGGACGTATAAAGAACCTTTTCCCCGATGCAAAACTACTGGTTCTAATTAGAAACCCGGTCGATCGCCTTTTTTCACATTACCTTCATCAAAGACGCCACGGCCGTGAGGATCGATCACTGACCAAAGCGTTGTTCGACAACTATCAACGCTTGAGGTCCGGCAGGGTATTAACGGATGACAAAGTAAAAAAACGCTATCAGGAAGCCTTTGACAACGACGAACGCTGGCCGTACTACTGCTACCTGGAAATGGGTTACTACCACCAACAAATTCAACGTTACCTTGATTGTTTTGATGACTCACAGTTAAAAATTATTCAATTTCAGAACTTGACCGAGCGTCCTGCGCAAATCGCGGAAAGCATTTTTCAATTTCTCAAGCTTGAACAATTTACACCAGAATCGGAAGTCAAAAAGAACAGAAGCAAGATCCCTCGATATTACGGTCTGACGAAACTTTTTGAGTCCCTGGGAAAGCTATCGATTGCTGATTACATTCCCAATAAGTTCAAAGCCTCCCTAAAAAAAATCAACCTGAGGGGAAAGAAAAACGCTGAAATGTCGATCCTTACCCAGCTATGGCTCGAACAACATTACAAAGAAGAAACCAAATCTCTGGAATCTTACCTGGAGGACTCATTTGAGGACTGGTACTCATTAACCTGAATCAATTATTTTATTTCTGGTCCGAGTTTTTTCGTTAAAGAGTTTGCTTTCAATTCATTTTAGTCTTCGTATCAGGGGGTATTTGTCGGAGACTCGAAGTTTAAAACCTTTGTACGATAGCTGATTGGAAATCAACATTCGGGGTAATCTAAAACACGATGAGTCAGTTGAAGTGAGTAACGTCTCACGAGTCGTGACCGCCCGGGAAAAACCAGCTTCCCGAACGATGTCTTCGACTTGATCACTAGCGTGACCATAGGGGTAAGCAAACGAATCGACCCGGGAACCCGTAAGTTCCTCCAGGAAGTCCCGGGACTCTTCGACTTCTCGCCGGGCCTCTTTCCTGGAAAGTTCCTGAAGTGAAACATGATTCATGCCATGGGCGCCTATTTCGTGCCCGGAGGCATGGAGGTTTTTAACCTGAGAAGAACTCATGTACTCGTTCCCCTGGTCTTTAGTAGACCGTTGGTCATTAAGTAGACCGGGGCATACAAAAAAGGTAGCTTTGATGCCTAATGTCTCCAGGAGTGGACCAACTATTTCGGAATGTGAACGATGACCATCGTCGAATGTCAGTACAGCAGTCGGCTGTTCCGACATCAGGTGATCCCTGGTGAGATCACTAAGGCATATAACACTATACGAATCGCTGAGATATTTCATCTGGCGTTCAAACTGATTCTGACGAATGGCACCATCCGTTTCCTTCCCGACGGCGTGATAGGCTAAAATCACATTCACGTTTTTCGACCGATGGCCAGGAATCATCAGAAAAATGGAATAGAAAATTTCCCGTAAGTAATACCGTAAGTAGTCTGTCATGTGCCTTCTAGTCCACGAACTATTATTTTGAGGATCAAGACAAGGTACGGATTTTTAAAGTGGCCTTATTTTGGTGATACGAAAGAGTTTTATTCACGATTTCATCCAGCTAATGAGAGCGTAAGATCCCTACGGATGGGCGCAACGACAGAGAGAAAAACCGGGTTTATTGTGTCCAATTCCCTCGACCATCCATAATGTCTGGAACGGTCAGGCCAACTTTTTCAAAAAGACCCGGGATAATATCCTGGAGTCCAACGTCCAATTCCGTGTCGATGTCAAAATTCGTAAGTAAACTTCCCGGAATTAGATCCGGCTCGAGTCCATGGTCACCGCTCCATTTGTTCGTGTTGTCGAGCAGCACCTCACCTTCGAATCCACCAAGTGCGGATTCCCAGGAAATTCGGTACCCCTCCTCGTATCCAAGCAAAACATCCGGTGCATGTCCGGTATGGTCTCCGCTGTAGACTTCACTTGAGGGAACGGCACGGGAAATTGGATTGGTTTTCTCTCGTTCATCGCCCAGCTCCATCAAATCCGATGCTATTTTTTTAGCGACACCGTCGGCATCGTTCTCGTAAACGATCCCGTGCTTTTCCCGACCACGCTGATTAACGTAAATACCGGCTAAACCAAGGGCGTAGGCCTTCGTTTTCGACCAGTCGACTCCGTGAAAGAGTGGGCCGGCGTCCGAGGGAGAACCGCCGTCCTGCAGGGAAAGATAACCTTTCTTGTGGAGCCAGGTGTTCAGGTCAACCTGACGGCGGAAACTGCTGAATCCATGATCCGAACAGATCAGAAGGTCGTCCGGTTCGTTCAGATCGTCCATCACCCAGCCAACAATCTCGTCCATCCGCCGGTAAAGGTTCGGGATTACGTCACCGTAATGTTCGGCTTCACTGGCACTGTGTTTGGGATGTTTTTTGTCCTCGAAACGCCAGAACATGTGTTGAATTCTATCGGGAATGTCAAAGACACAATTAAAGATACCGTCCTCAAAGGACGTCAATTCGTGTTTGAGCATCGCAACCCGTTCCTCAAGGACTTTGTCAGTCTGCTCGAGGAAGGTCACGTCGTCCACTCGTTCTTCCTTCAGCATACCCGTATCAGCCGTCAGCCCCAGAGTGTGGAAGTTCCCGATTTCGTCCGTGAGGTCACTGGCGTAATCCTCGGGATAACTAATGGGAAACGCCGGTTCCCGTGAAGAAACATTAACCGGGCTACAGTACAATTCGAGTTCCGGTTTCAGGGATTCCAGGTAAAATCGAACCTGTCCCTCGGTCGATACCGGACCCAGGAAGTTAAATTCGATCGTCTTCCAATCGGACCACTCTTCGGCCGCAAGGCTGAACTGCTGGCCCTGGAGTTCAATCGATAACTGATCCCCATCAACGGAAAGGTCGATCGGGATTTCACTTTTGGGGTGATCACACAGAAAGGGGTTAGGAGGCCCTTCAAGGGTTATCTGCTCCGTGTTCCGTCCTGGATGATCAATGATTTTCACCGATCCGCCCCGGCTGGTTTCCTCGGTTGAATCGTCGGTAGTGTAAAACGTAAAGCTACCCTGAGTCCCCTTCATGTCGGGCACCCCCAATCCCGAGAGCATTTTTCCCCTGACGGGTTCGGGGGGGAAACTCACCGGACAGCGTATGACGGTGGTGTTTACGTACTGTCGGGAGGATTCCGTCCAGAACGCCGGACCCTTACGACCTTTCTCCGTGTAACCGGAACCCATTGGAAACTCGTATGGACCAATTTCGATACTGTTAGGTGGATCTTTTTGTTGGGCGATTGATAATTGGGGGCTGTAGGTTTCAGGATCCCGGTGCAGAAAATCAAAAATCCCGTGTTTACCCGGATTACACCCCGATATCATTGATGACCAGGCCACCGGAGACAGTGGAACCCAGGTCGACTGAAGAGGTGTAAACCCTCCCTGGTTCGCCAGTTTTTTGAAGTTGGGGAGCCAGTCCTCCTCCATTCCTTTCCGCACGTAACCCGGATCGAGCCCATCGATTCCTAGGATGACGACCCGCTTACCGAGGTTGATGGGTTTTCCGAAGAATCGTTTAACCGAATTCAAGATCGAGGAATTACTTCCAGTCATTGAGGGATCGACCATCCATGGTTTCCGGTTTGTTGAGATCATAGTAATCAAGAACTGTGGCGGCTACGTCGTAGATACGCGGATTCGACCGGTCAATTGGAAAGGACGTCATTAACGTCCCGGCCACCTGTGGAGCGTTGACGATGTGATCTCCGCTCCACTTATTGGTGTTGTCCGTTATGACCTTTCCCGTCCCGATCTCACCGCGAGCCGACGCCCAGGCCGTGCGATAATTCTTGTCGTACCCGAGGATTAAATCAGGACCTTCCTGCCAGTAAAGTCCATCGTAAATATTTTTACTGAGGTGCACTTCTTCAAACACTTT
>JBDGPI010000211.1:0-4213 GCA_042219765.1 Salsurabacterium abyssinicum (SeqCode) | reverse complement strand
AGCGGGTCCAGCTGGGACAGGTACGTCGCGATACTACTCTGCTGGTTCTTTTTTGTGCGCTCACCCTTGGTTTGATCCTGACAGCCGGATGGGAAGGATTCATCGGACTATTCTGCAGTACGGTCACTGTCGCTGCCGTCCTGTATGCTTTCTTCCCGTTAATATTAACCGAATCGCTTATCCTGTTAGCCGGTTTTTCCATCTGTTTATTGACAATCGTTCTCACCATGGTCCTTGTCTTAAGGGGGTCCGGACCCGTCGTTCCTGCCGTTGGTTCACTAACCATTGTAACGTGTCTTAGTTTCCTGCTGGCGGACTGGGGAATGCGTTATCTTCACCTCGACCCTCAAACCGCTCGACACAGTCGCCTGATTCTGACGCACCTGCACAGAACCCCGTCCGTTACCGCCTCCTCACTTGGTTCCCTCCTCGTGGTCGGTATTTGCATCAGTACGCTTGGAGCCATAATGGACGTCGCCGTTGTCGTTAGCTCCACGGTTCACGAAATTATGCGGGACCAGCCCGACCAGACGCTCCTTGACGGGTTCTGGAGCGGACTCCGGGTCGGTCGTGAAATCCTCTCCACAATGATTAACACGCTTTTCTTCGCCTACCTCGGGATTTTGCTGCCGGTTCTTCTTGCTCTTCATGTCTATGAACTTCCCTGGCTTCGGTTTTTGAACTACTCGTTGGTCGGTCTTGAAATTCTTCGCCTGAACGTGGGTCTGCTCGGACTCAGTGTAATCATTCCAACCACGGCCTACCTCTCCTCCTGGTGGTTTTCGAGGTGATTTTGAGTGACCGTGTCAAAAAAGAATTCGCATACATGGCCTTCTTTCTGCTCATTATCCCCCTGCCCTCGATAGCACTCGCCCAGTCCACTCCAGCACGGGGCGCTTACGTCCCTGCTGACCTGAACCTCAAAACCCACCCTTTTGTTACACACCTCCGTTACGGGGGACATTACCGGTCGGGAGAACTAATAAAAGGTCCAGACGACGATGGGTGGAGGCTTGAACTCGAGGAGCCAAACCGAAATCCCCGCTTCATTTCGCCCGACAACATCTTCCTTCCGGACCGACTCCGACGACCCGGCCAAACCGTGCTGGTCAAACAGACCGGAGCGGATCACTTTCTGGTCATCGACGTTAACAGGATACGGCGGTACAGTCTTCTCACTGCCTTTAGTCTGATTGTCTGTTTCCTGGTTGGGGGATGGATCACGGCTCGATCACTGATCGGAGTGGCTTCCGGCGTGGTCTTTTTGCTGTGGTACGCGCTGCCGTCGATTGTCTCAGGGGACTCAATTCTTTTGAACCTCGGCCTCTTTTACGTTATCACCACACTGCTGGTCCTCCCGGCCAGCCTGGGACTGAAATGGCGTACGCTGGGGGCGATATCGGCGGCCCTTGGCTCCGGCCTGATCGGTTTCACCATCCTGTACGGTGCCGCACAAAGCATGAGGTTAGTCGGTCTCCGGCAAAGCACGATTCAGGTATTAGAATACGCAACTCGTTATTTTCCGGGGCAGACTCAACCGATTTCGTTTGAAAATTTGCTGCTGGCGGGCATTCTCATTGGTGCCCTCGGGGTCACTCTTGACGTCTGTGTGGACGTGACCTCATCGGCCGCTGAAATTAGCCGATCTCGACCGGACCTGGACCTTCTGGAACACCTTGATCGAACCCTGACGGTTTCAAGCCGTCTGATCGGGACAATGACCAATACCCTGCTTCTTGCCTACGTGGGAACCGACCTGTTCCTGCTTTTCACGCTTTATCTGTTACCAGCCCCCGGATGGGTTCTTCTGAACCAGGATGTTGTTGCCCTGGAGATTCTGCGGGGATTCGGCGGGGCCCTGGGCTTTCTCTCGGCCGCACCACTTTCAATACTTTGCTACAGGCTTCTGGGAACGAATCGCCAGGACTAACTACCCCGTAGCGAACTTATCGAATAGCATTTATCATTGATGGTCAATCACGGTAACCTCTCACAGTTTCCGTTTTTGCTTGACGATGCCATAAAATAATATTTTTTAAAATTATTTTTTACCCCGGTTTCTGGTGGCAAATTATGAGCGGCCTAGTTCTTGTTGTCTTTTTTCTTTTGATGCTGGTTGGTGGTGGCATACTGATTGCCTACGCCAGTGGATCCGATAGCTCGTCCGAATCGGACACCAGGGAACATCCCTCAGCGGAGGACATCAGCGACCCCAACGAACTGATTAATCTGGCGGAAAAACACGAATCCAGAGCCGATTGGACCAAGGCCAAGCAGGCGTGGACCCAGTTGCTGGAGGAAGATTCCGAGCGGCTGGATGCCCTTTTTCGCCGGGGCATCTGTCACTACCGAACGGGGGATTACGATCGCGCCATCCGGGACTTCGAGACTGTCCTAGAGGACGACAGCCAGGACCCTCCGGTTGCCCTTCACCTGTACATTGGTCGAGCCTACGAAAACCTCGACCAGTTCAAGAATGCTTACTCCCATTACACAACCTACATTGAGGAAGGCGATCCGGATTCCGGCATTATAAAAACCACCGCCGACCTGGCCCGCCAGCTTGAGAAATGGTCTCAGGCCTCCACCTATTACGAAACTCTCCGCGAAGACGGCGATCCGGAAGCCGCCGCGGACGCCGTTCTCGCTCTTGCCGACATGGCGTTTCAGCGGAAGATGAGCGACCGGGCCGAACCTTACCTCGAGCGCCTCGAGGAACTCAACGAAGAGGATGTCCTGACCAGCAACCAGCAATTAACCTACCGCTACCTGCAGGCCAAAGCCCTTGAAACCGAGGAGAAGTACGAGGAGGCGGACAGTCTCATCCGGGCAATCTACCAGGATGACCCCTCCTTCCGGGACGTCAAGGATCGGGTTGAACAGCAGATTGCGGACCTTGATCCGGAGAACCTTCCACGGAAGTTCCAGCGCATGAACCACGAAAGTTTCCGTGACTTCTGCCAGCGCATAATCGAAGGCATGGGATACGAACTGGTCGAATCCGAACAACCCACTCCGGAGGAACTTGACGTCATTGCCCGAGAACGCTCGATGGGCCTGAAGGTCACACGCGTCCTCTTTACGTTCAAGCAGTGGAACGAAACCGCCGGAGAAATACCCGTTAAAGAATTCGAATTCAAAATTGTTGAAAACCGCCACGACAAGGGGTTCTTCGTCTCCCCGGCCGGTTTTAAGCCGGCTGCCGAACGGTACGCTCAGGGTAACGAAAGCCTTGAACTGATTGGCCCCAAAAAAATACTGTCTCACTTCAAGGACTGGTATCTCTCGGACATCCACGGGGCCCAGTAAGCCACTCCACCGGCTTGGTTTTGCCACGCCTGCCCGCTACAATACGCGATTAACTCACCAAAGGCAGGGATTACCATGCAAATTGATAAGTACAGCGTTCTCGTTATTGGTGCCGGTCACTCCGGCATTGAGGCAGCAACCGCCGCCGCCCGGCGGGGTGCACCGACAGCCATGTTCACGACGGATTACGACAACATTGGGCAGATGTCCTGTAACCCCGCCATCGGAGGATTGGCCAAAGGCCAGATCGCCCTGGAAGTCGACGCCATGGGCGGGATTATGGGTCGCGCGGCCGAAGAAGCCGGACTGCAGTTCCGGACTCTCAACAAGAGCAAAGGGCCGGCCGTCCAGGCGCCGCGGGCTCAGTGCGACCGCGCCCTCTACAAACGGGCAACCAAGCGGCGAGTGGAGCAACAGGACCGTTTGTCAATCAAACAGGATAAAGTCAACAAAATTCTAACCGACGATGCCTCTGTGACCGGGCTTGTCACGGCATCCGGCACGGAATACCTGGCCGACACCGTGGTGGTTTGCACCGGTACGTTTCTGCGGGGTACCATCCACCTGGGAGAATCCGGCCGTGAGGGTGGTCGTGCGGGTGAGGCAGCCACCACCAAGTTAGCACAGTCCCTGGACGAGTTTGAGTTTGAACGGGGCCGTCTCAAAACGGGAACCCCACCCCGCATAGACGGGCGAACCGTAAATTACGACGTCATGGATGAACAGCACGGCGAAGATCCCCCGCCACGGTTTTCATTCTACGGCGACACCGAGCCGGTTAACCATAAACCCTGCTGGCTTACGGCCACCAACGACCGGACTCACGAAACCATCCAGGCCAACCTTGACCGTTCCCCGATCTACGGAACCGGCGTTATCGATGGCACAGGTGTTCGCTATTGCC
>JBDGPI010000210.1:7180-14277 GCA_042219765.1 Salsurabacterium abyssinicum (SeqCode) | reverse complement strand
TTAATACTTCCGCCGCCGCCATTCCCTCGTTTCCGAACCCGATGATAACGACGTTGGCCGATTCCCTGGATCGTGTTTTTTGCTGGACGAACTGCTCGAGGTCCCGTAACTGGGAACGGGTACCGGCCGTAACCAGAACATCGTCCTTACGAATCATCTGGTTGGGATTAATTTGACTGATAAAGTCTCCCCGTCTCCAGAGCCCGATAATATGGGCACCGGTTTTACGACGGATCTGCGATTCCCGGACGGATTTGTTGCAAATTTGGCTGTTTTTAAGGATGGGAAACTCCTGTATTTCCAGTGTGGCGTCGCTTTGTTCGGGTTCGAATTGTACGGTTTTCCCGAGGCCGGATAGAGCCTTGTGTCCAAGTACCTGTCCGATCTGTCTCCGGGGATAAATCACCTTGTCGGCGCCGGCCGCCTTAAGATGGACGGCCCGGTCCTCGTTTCCGGCTATAGCAAGGGTTTCAAGGTCTGGTACTACGTCTTCAATAGCAAGGGCCACGGCAGCGTTTCTCTGATCGGTTCCGTCAAGAATGGCAATGCGGGCGTCTTCCGCACGGGTTTCTACCAATTCATTCGGTTCTTCCGCGTCTCCAAGCACAACGTTGTACCCCTGATTGTATAAATTACGAGCCTTCTGTTCGTCGTGTTCGAGCAAGGTGTAGGGGATATCGTTGGATTCAAGTTCGCTGAGGAAGGTTTCCTGTAAATCCGTGTACTCGGTAATAATGATGTGATTGAGGGGGCCGGAGTATTCGTCCGGAGGCCGCAGTGTAATACGTTCTTCGATCCACGGGGTGACCACGATAGGAATACTCAGAAAAACAATCGTTATTCCGGCCAGTTGAATAACCATGGATAGAAGATACATTAACTGGTGTTTCCAGGGGGGATCCTGTCCGTATCCCACGGTTGTCATGGTTTGGGTTACAAACTCGAGTGATTCAATAATGGTACGTGGGCGATCTTCGAGGTAATTCATGCCCAGGTAGTAAAGACCGGAACTAATCGTGATAAAACTGATCGTAATGATCAGCAGGATGGCTAATCCGCGATTATACTTGGTCATAAAATTCCACCATTGCCATGAATATAAATCGAACCATTAATGTCCATTGGTAGATCGTAAGAAACTTGGAATATTGTAAGCATTTCACGTAAGGTCCTTCATATTTTGGTAGAACGTTCGAATATTACGGGCGTTTTTTCCAAAATCAGCAATACCGATTTCAGCCCGGGACCGTGCCATGATCTTCCATGAATTGGTTTGATCGGTGTTTTCTAACCATACTGTAAACCGATCCCGAAATTGAAACAATGGTGTGGTTACTATACCTCGAATTTTCCGATTGGAACCCTGGTTTCTCAACAGATTCCAGTTAGGGCCTCCCGCCAGGAATGCTTCCTTACATCGTTCTAAGACGCGAGTTCTCGTTCCCGATACTTCGAGGGGGTTGAGGTCAGGGTAGGGAGGGGTACCGTCCGTGGTGACGTGATTTTCCGTTAACATCCAACGAATACGTTGAAACATGAGATTAACCATCCTAACTGGGGGACTTGTAAGAAATTTACATCATGACGTATGATGTGTAGCAAAAGGTTATCATGTTTTGCAAAGGAGGTTCGAGTTATGCCTGAATCCACTCCGGAAGTTCCCCAAAAATCACCTTATGTTAAGGAGGAGGACCCCGGTACCTATTACTGGTGTGCCTGTGGTCGATCCGAGAACCAGCCGTATTGTGACGGTTCCCACAAAGGGACAGATTTTGAGCCGGTTGAAATTGAACTGGACCAATCCGAAACTGTGGCCTGGTGTGGGTGCAAGCAGACGGCAAACGCTCCTCGCTGTGACGGCACTCACAGTTCGTTGTAAGAAATTCCGGTATTATGTATATGTAAATTTGGCTGAATGACTTTGACAACTTCGTGTCGAGTTATGGTTTATGAAGTTCGGGTATCCCACCAGAATTGTTAAGACAACTGTATCTAATTCTGGTTCATGCGTGAATTTCTTGGGGTGATATGCCTGCTTGATGAGGATCGTAAAAATAAGAACGTTTGGTCAATTAGTATGTATCGTGTTACGTGAGGAATTT
This sequence comes from Salsurabacterium abyssinicum (SeqCode), assembly GCA_042219765.1. Taxonomy (GTDB): domain Bacteria; phylum T1Sed10-126; class T1Sed10-126; order T1Sed10-126; family CAZEBV01; genus JBDGPI01. The sequence continues at coordinate 12,175 of JBDGPI010000210.1, read as the reverse complement.
AGATTTGATAGCTAAAAAAAGGAGTGAGTTTTGTGAGTCGATTTCACGAATTTCAAATGGATGACATTGACGGTAATTCCGTTAATTTCGATCGCTATCGAGACAACGTATGTATTGTTTACAACACGGCCTCCGAGTGAGGGTACACTCCCCAGCACGGGGAACTCGAACAGTTGTTCGAGCAGTACAACGAGGACGGACTTCGTATTCTCGGGTTTCCGTGTAATCAGTTTGCCGATGAAGAACCGGGGACAAACCAGGAAATCAAACAGTTCTGTCAGAACCAGTACGGTGTAACGTTTGATTTGTTTTCCAAAATTGAAGTAAAGGGAAGTAATCAGCCACCTCTTTACGAGTGGTTAACGTCTGAAGCTAATCCCTGGGGACCTCATAAAGTGCGCTGGAATTTTCAGAAGTACATCATCGACCGGGCGGGAGAGATCGCCTATACCTTTGATCCGATTGTTAAGCCCACGGGAGAATACTTCGAACAACGGTTGCTGTCACAACTTCATCACGAAGAGACCGGAGTGATGTAGTTCAATGTAATGAAACCCCGGTACGTTCTATCGATTTCATTGAAGTGGAGTTTGCTTCTCCAAACACTTTGGAAAATTAAAGGGAACTAAAGAGGGAGTGTTATCAGGGGAGTATTTAGCAGAAAAGGTTATTACAAAACGTCACTAAACACCAAAAATCAACACGGCCAGAAGAGCAACAATGCCGATCATAACTCCGGTCACAATCAGCCCAAAAGGAGTAATGAGAGTCTCATCATCTCCCGAAGCATTGTCCTGGTCGAAGTCCACTCCTTTTACTTTTTCGTCTTTCAGGGCATATCCCTTCCCGAAATTACCATTCATGAATTCGACCCGAACTTCACGGTAGTTTTTGGAGTCCCCGTCGAAATCCGCGGGTAACTCGGGATTCTTTACGGTTGAAATTACGTCCGCCTCAATGGGAGTTGAAATGTCTTCCTTCTCATCGTTGATCAAGGATTCCGGTAACATATTGAGTAAATCACCGGTAATTCGTATGTAGATGGTATCCCCCGGTCGAAGATCATCGGGCGATTTACCTTTGACGGGACTTGTATTAATCAATACTTGCTTGTAATTTCTATCGTCCTTTTTGTCTGATTCCTTCGCGGACTCCTTTTTGGAAGATCCCTGGTCCTCTTTTGGTTCGGATCCACTTGTGGCATTACCGTTTAAGGCGGATTCCGTTGTTAGTTCTCCTTTAAACTGAAATGTATAATCACCGCTGGGGACGATGTCATTGGTCAGGCTCTCCGCCCAGGATTTAAATGAGTTGCGGTCTTTGGATTTCAGGGATTCGATCAACGTCTCAAGTTGTTCCTGAGAATCCAGTGCATGACGGATTTTTTGTTCGACGGTCTGGATTGCTGCGTTAGGTACATTTGCGGGAATACCATCGGAATTTTCTAAGGCGTCCTTAAAACGGTTGCCCGTGGCGTCCGGGTCGAACTTCTCGAGTCGCCGGGCCTCCTGATAGACAATGAGAGGTAACTCTAATAGTTCGTGTTCGTCGATGTTAAATTTTGCGTACACAGCCGCCGCCGTTTCTTTTTTTATACTCCACAATCGTCCCCAGAAGTGCAGTAACTGATCCTCACCATCTACACTTTTTTCGGGTTTAAGAGGATTGGCGAAACTGTCCGTCTGCATGGGGAGTTCTTGTTCTTCTTCGGAGACGTCGCCCTGAGTAGTTGAACTCATTATATATTTCCCTTTTTAAAGAATTAAAATGGTAAAACTATAAGGTGAGTATCCATGATGAAGTGAAATAAAAAGTATAAACGGTAATTCTAATTTAATAAAGGTATCTTGTATTGTTTGAAAAACGAGTGTTAGGGGGGGATTTCCTTGCTGAATAGTAGGTATGTGAAAAGATCGAGGTGGAATTTACGTAATTTTTTTGGAATCAATTCTCAAAAACCGGGTCAATATTTTTGTAATCAAACAGGATGAGTCCGGTTAATAACAGGGCCAGACTCCATGTTAAGACAATAAGTACATCCACGACGCCCCAAATCGTCTGGTTCAGATACGTTTCGTAGGAAAACAGACTGAGGCGATCGAACGGCGGTATCAAAACGTACAATAGCCGTCGCAAGTACCAAACGATCGAGGACGTTTCACGAGAAATTTCGTATAAGCCGTGTAGATGGGCCGTGGCGTACAGCGCGGAGCCAAAAACGATTCCCGCCGACACACTGATGACCTGTTGCAGAGTCCGGATTAGAATAATGAGAAACATTATTTTTCCGGTGATGGCCAGGTGTGCTGATATCCAGGGGGGAACACGGTGAACCGTGTTCAGTGTTAACCAGCCCGATGCCAGGATAAAGGGAACTTGAAACACCAGAATGCTAAACATCGGGACTCCGCTTGAAAGGAGGTAAATGGAGGTTCGAGAGGCGGTGCCGGTTAGTGCCGTTTCCATAAAGGAAGCTTCGGCAAACGGATCGTCCAGCATCATCACCATTACAATACCGACAAGGAACAGGTGGTGAAGAAACAGGCCAAACCAGTATACGCCTTTGTTTAAAAGGGATTGCTGGTTATGGAAGGAGCGAAGAGTGGGGTAGATTGTTTCAAGGATGGATATAGCCGGGTCGAATTCGACAAGCGTTAGAATCGCTTCGGTTTCCCCCGTTACGTAAGCCAGTGCCCCCACCATCAAGACGCCAAGGAGTACCATGAACCACAGGTCCCACCGGGTAAGCTGGTATTTAACGTAATATAGTGAGAGCCGGATCATGAGCTTGTTTCACTGTTATTTGTGCTACCGTTGTCTTTTGAAAGTTGGCCCGTCTTAAAATGGGCTATGTCATCACAGAGAGATTGGGCAATACGCATTCTGTTTGAGGCCAGAATCAACGTCGATGATTCTCCCACGGATTGATCGATTTGATCAAATATAAGGTCCTGGTCGGACGGAGAAGTATGAAGGGTGGGATGGTTTAAGATCCGCACTTCGGGGTCTCCCATAAGACCCTGTCCAACGGCGATTTTGCGAAGCTCGGTTCGTTCCAATGATTTTACTTTGTAGTTACGAACCTCTTCCAGTTCGAGTGAGGGAATCACACGATCGACCTCGGAACGGACGGAGGATACGTTTTGTAGTTCCGCGACCATGGAGAGGTGTTGTTCTACGGTAACGGATGGGGGAATTTCGGGTATCAGGGGAGCGTAACTGATTCCGGTTCGGTGGGAGGGAAGCGTGGGGTTTTTTTCACGTAGAGTTACTGCCCCTTCGGTCGGGGTGACCAGACCCACAAGTAAACGAAGCATCGTGGTGGGTCCGTCAAACAAATCCCCGACAAGCCCCCGGCGTTCTTCCGGATTGATTGTTAGGTTGACGTCCTGTAATTCACAGGAGGGAATATTCCGGGTTACTACCGATTCCCAGCGGGCTACGGGAGTGGAGTTCGTCATGACTCCCCCAATAATTTCACGGAGATTTTTTTAGGCCGCTGACCGTCGAATTCCGCGTAATAAACCGTGTGATAGGTACCGAAGTCAAACTTTCCGTTGGTAATTGGGATGGTAACGTGATGACCGGTTAAGATGGACTTAATATGAGCTGTGGCGTTTTGTTTCGGGTCCGATGAATTGTGCCGGTAGTTGTTGTCCTCCGGAACGAGTTCGCCGAGTACGTCCCTGATATCCTCGAGTAGAGAGGGATCGGAATCGTTAATAAATACGGCCGAACTCGTGTGCTGGGGAAACACGTTCATGAAGCCTTCGTTTATGGTGGTTTGATTTAGAAGATTTGTTAGTTCCGGAGTGATATCGATAATCTCTTCGGGTTTGTTGGTTTCAACCGAAATTGTTTCACGTTCGTGGATCATTGCTCGGCCGATTCCCGGGTGAGTACAAGGATACGGTCGTCATTGTTTGCCGGATCTCCCCGCCCGTCACGGTTCGAGGTAGCAATGTACAAACGCCCCTTCTTGTCGCCCAAAACGGCTCGAATCCGCCCGTACACACCATTGAAAAAACTGTGTTCAAACCAGCGTTCGATATTCGTTACCCGTGGATCCCGGTCGTCCTGATTGATGTTTGCTTTCAGTAATAATTCACCACGTAAACTTCCGACGTACAGGGAATAATCCGTACCGGACTTCCACCGGTGAAAATCCATGCCGGCCGGTGGCAGGTGCGGTTCGGGAAATAACATCAGTGGATCTTTGTACGGTGTAATTCCGGGAGCCCCGACTATTTTTGGCCATCCGTAGTTGTTCTCGGGATGGATCACGTTAATTTCATCGTTGCCGCCCAGTCCAAATTCACCGGAGGGACCGTGCTCCGAGGAATAGAGTTGTCCGGTTTCGGGATGCCAGGCCAGTCCCTGGGGGTTGCGGTGACCGAGGCTGTACACGTAATCCCGAACCGATGCGTTGTCCCCCCGGCCGTCGGTAAACGGATTGTTGGGAGCTGGTTCACCCGAAGGGGTCAACCGTAGTATTTTTCCGGCGTATGATTGGAGGTTCTGTGCCCGGGATGGTTGGCCGGCATCCCCCATTGTCGCGTATAGGTTGTTGTCGGGTCCGAATGCAAGGCGACACCCGTCGTGGTAGGATGCCGCGGGCATTCCCTCAATGAGGGGCTCCACTTGAAAACCATGGGTGTCCCCTGTCCTCCGTCTTACACGAACAATTTGGTTTTGTGCGCTACCGTAATTTCCGTAGGTTTCACACAGGTAAATCCACTGATGTTTCGGTCCCTTTTCCCATTCCGGATGAAGGGCGAGACCCATTAGCCCACCTTCTCCCCAATGCAGGACCTTTTTTCGGTGAAAAAGGGTTTTTACGGAGTTGTTTTTTTCCAAATTAATTGATTTTACGCTACCAGGTCGTTCGGTGAAGATTATACGTGAGTGATCCGGAGTAAGTACCATGTCCCAGGGAACTTTTAAATTTTTAGCCACCGTGGATACCGTGACAGACTCGGGTGAGGTCATTCGCTT
>JBDGPI010000210.1:0-7170 GCA_042219765.1 Salsurabacterium abyssinicum (SeqCode) | reverse complement strand
AGCGGTGTCACTCGACGACGTTGACCCTCGCAAGCACGGTACCGTTGTCCAGCTTGCGTTTTACTCCTTGCGGTTTTTCCTGCGCACGAATAACCACGGAATTGTTGGCCACGGCCGTGGAGTCGAAGGGCTGGTTGTAGACGAGGATTCCCGTCCCGAGGATAACCAACAAAGCCAATCCGATTTGAAGCCGGCGACTTGTTTCGAAACTCATGACGATCTCCCGGTGAACGTATCAGGATTCATGTTAGAATTACCCCCCCATAGAATAAAATCCTCGAATATGTTTGTCGAAGGTTGCATTTTATAAAGGCGGTTTATCAAATATGAAACTACATCAGGTATGGGATTCGTTAACCGATTCCGTAAAAATTGCGATTCGCTCAGTAACGTTCCAGAACAGTCGTATCCGCACCCGGGCTCTGCTCGGAGCTCTTTCCGACTTACCGGACGCCCCCTCGGCGGAGATTTTATCACGGGTGGAACGAGAATCCGGGGTTGAGTTAATCCATCCGGATGATTTGGCGCGGGACCCCGAGCCCTGTCCCGGTGACGTAACATTTTCGCCGTGTGTTAAGGAAACGCTCAATTTTTACCGGATTCATCATATGAGAGACGTAACCCCGGCAAACGTAGCGCTTCGTTTGTTACAGATCGGTTCGGGTAGCACCGTTCGTGAACTTGAATCGGCGGGATACCTTTCTTCGCTCCAGCAATCCCTGGAAGAACTCGTGGATTAATCACCATCGTTAGGGAGCCCGTAAAGCAAGGCTGGCATTGTGCCCTCCAAAACCCGAGTTCCAGGTGACACCGTAATTCAACGGCTCATCCCAGCCTTTAGCCAGTGTTAGGTTGCTCGGAATCTTTTGTCTTTCGAGGTGTGTAATCGGGAATGGTTCTTTGTGTCGTAGTACATCCAGGGTACCGATGGCCTCGATGAGACCGGCCGCTCCAATTGTGTGACCAAGAGCGGGTTTTATTCCCTGAAGAAGTGCGGGGGGCTCCCAGGATTGTAGTATGTTAAGTTCAATACGATCGTTCATCTCGGTTGTCGTAAGGTGGGCGTGGAGAAGATCGACGTTCTCCCGGGCAATACCGGCTCGATCCACGGAGCCCTGGATGGTTCGGGTGAGAACCCGGCCTTCCTCGTCCATGTTTGTGATGTGGTGAGCATCCGACGTTTCCATCCAGCCGAGAATCTGTCCGCGACTTTCCACTTCAAGCTTATTTTTAACGTCATCGGTTGCCAGGTACACAACCGCTGATCCTTCGGCCAGGGCAAATCCCGTTCGGTCGGAATCAAAGGGAAGCATGCCATCTTCATCACAGAGAACTCCCATATTGGCGTAACCGGCCGTTAGGAGGGGGAGAAAGGAACTTTCCGAACAGATCACCAGTGCGTGGTCCACGGTTCCGTGTGCGATCCAGCGTGAGGCATGTATCAGTGAGGTTAAGCCGGTTGCGCAGGCCGTGTTAGGGGAGGCCGTAAGGGTTTCCAGGGGAAAACATTGTGACACTGTACCGGACCAAATTCCGGGGTTTTCCAGGTGACAGACCGTTCCGACGTCCCACTTACCGAGTTCCCCTTTACTGGTTGCCGCGACGATTCCAAGACGGCGTTCCGGAAGGGTGGGGAACTGTTCAAAAAGTCGTTCAATAACTTTCACGGACAGTCGGTGATACCTCGGGACGTTTTCGGCTCCTTCACTTTCCGGAAACGAAATACGCCCGGTCCGTGTCGAATAATTATGTATTTCTTCGGGTTGAATTCCTCTTTCCCCGTTCAGGAGACGGGTGCGAGTCTCTTTCCATGAGGTTCCAAGGGGTGTACAGGCTTCGTAGCCGAGTACGTGGACCGGACGTGTATTCGTCGAGTTGTTACCGGAAATTGGGTTATCTCCAGGCCGGGTGACTGCGGTGGTCGGTGGAGAGGATCTGTCCCGTGAGATTATGCTGATTTAAAAGGTAGCCAATAAGTTCCGAAGTCTGCCGGGGGTCGGCAATGGTCCCCGTAATAATTTCCCGTTTTACTTCTTCATGAGCTGAAGGAGACATGTCCTCGGTCATCCGGGATTGCGTGAAGGCGGGTCGTAGAGCGTTGACCAGAATATCCGGAGCCCACTCCTTCGATAAACTTGTTGTAAATCCAATTAGGGCTGATTTGGCCGCGGCGTAATTGGATTGACCCGCCGATCCTTCGAGCCCGACGAGGGATGAAAACAATACGTAGTGCGAAGGTATATCGCGGTTGGAATCTTTGAGCAATAACGACCGAAAATTGCGAGCTAAATAATACGCGGAATCGAGGTGAACTTTCCGGACGTGGTCCCATTCCGTGGGATGCATGTTAAGAATAATTTCGTCACGAACGGGCCCGGCCGTGTGTATCAGGGCATTAAGAAAATCAGTATGGGAAGTGACTTTTCCCAGTAGTTTTGGGATAGAATTATCCGGTTGATCGAGCGAACACTGTATGGATTTGGCTTCTTTTGGGACTTCACCTGGATTTTGATGGTAGGTGCCCAAAACGTCCCAACCGTTATCGATTAGGAGTTTTGTGATATCGGAACCGATGGCCCCGCTTGCACCGGTCACAAGTGCCCGGGGGTTCATGGTTAGGGAGCGGGCCGGAGCAGTTGAGTATTACCGTTTTCGTCAGATATACGTAGTTCCAGGACATCGTTCCGGTGAATACCCTTCAGGGTATCCTGAAACTGTTCCTGTATTTCGTCTAAGATGCCGTCCTTTGGTTCGAGTGTCCGCCAATCGTTGCCATTCACACGAAACTCACATTGATTGATCCAGCTGGTAGAATCCACCGCCGTGAACTGAATAGAAACGGCGCTGTCGGATTGGCGGGAAACTTTGACCTCGTGAAATTCCGGGGAGGAATTATCCACCAACACCGGTCCGAAGACATGTTCCGTTGTGAACGAATGTCCCGGGGGATTTGAAGGCTTGTCGGTTACTGATAGTTTCAGTTCATACCACCCGTCGGAGAATGAGTTTGTTTTCCAGGTGTAACCGGGATTTTGAAGGGGGTTATCCCCGGTAAAGGAGATCCATCGTTCACTGTTTGCGGTACGGTACGAAAGAAACGTATGTAGATCGTCCCCGTCCGGATCCACGGAGTTCCATTGGATCTGTCGAACACTATCGGGCATACTTGAGTTACCGTGCTGGGACGGAGGTTGTCCGGGGGGTTTTCGGGGAGGTTGCTGTTTTTGGCTTTGTTGATGCTGGCGTGATTGAAACGGAGATTTCGTTTGCCGGTTTGGATTTGGTGAGATCATGGTCCGTGCAATTCGGGGCCGTTGATTGGGTATCTTGAAAGCAATCTGGAGGTTTTTTAACGAGGCGTCACGATTGTCAAATCGTATTTCGAATTGAAGAAATCGAGCTGGTTTTGAGGGAACACTGAAGGTTCGCGCCTGTTGCCAGTCCGACCAGGAATTCCAACCGGTGTCCGGTGAAGATCGATTTCCGGAACGAGTTCGAACGGAAATCGTCCCCTGACCGGTCCATTTTAACGTGCCCCACCTCGATAGTAGTTGCGCGTCCATTACGGAGGAACGGTACGTGTTGGCCGAATGTTCGAAAGATTGAGTTGTAACCAGCGAACCTCCTTCCCCGGTGGCTACATACGAGGGAAGTCCGTTTTGAGTATTCACGTCCAGGACCATTTTATGTGGGGTCTCAAGGTAGGCGATTCGGGTGAAGTCCGGAAGAATTTTGTACAGGCGGCCCTTCCCTCCCGTGGCAATGTAAACGGTGCCCTTTCGTGCTTCGAGTTCGTGTACGATTTCATTCTGGTCGTTGTAAATTACGTTCATTTCTTCGGGCGGTTTCATCCGGTATACAATATTACCGGCCAGTCCCCCGAACAATTTCGAATCCTGTTGTTGCGTGGCTTTTCGGATGGCCTTAAGCATAGTGGGTGAAGGCCGCCGATTTTGCCTTGGTTGAGTGGTACGTTTGGGCTGGGTGCGCCGTTGAGGGAGATCGGGTCGTTTACCGGAGGCCGGCGAAGGCTTTGCTTTAGGCAGGGATGGTACCGGTTTGCCGGGTTGAGGGGACGTTCTTTGTTGGCCGGGAATAGGCGCTTGTTTCTGTTTTTTTTCGTGAAGCTGGTTGAGCCGTTGACGGGCCCGTTGTTTCATGGCCTGTTTACGGAGTCGCCTCGCAAGCTGGGATCGTTTTCTCTTACTATCATCCCCGCCGGCACGCTTGTTTACCCCAACGTAAAGAAAATCCTGATCCGATGCCAGTGAGGCTACTTCACCGTGGCTAAACCCATAAATAGAATGAGACCTGGTGCGGTGTTTTACTTTGTACAGACCACCGTAGTCGTCCCCGGCGTATAATGTTTCGTTAAACACCGCCAGTGATAGGACGTTATGGCCGTCCACTTCCGTTACGATCGAGTAGGTACCGGACGAGGATAACCGGTAAATTTTTCCACGTGGCCCACTCCCCAAATACAGGTGCTGGCCGTTGGAACCCGTGGTCATCGACCAGACGTAACTATCGGGTAAGGTGGTGACGTGAATGGCGGTATCCCTCCTGGTATCAACCCGGTATACGCGTCCGGATGGACTTTCGGCGGCATAAATATAACCGTTGAAGCGGTGCAGGGCCGTAAAACCGAGTCCGTCAGTTTTCTTGAGAACAGTTGGTTTCGTATCGGGATAGTTCATGAGTAGTTTGGAGGGGAGTGAAGTTCCCAGCACCACCCTACGATCGGTTCGGACCGGTTGAGCCTGCCAGACCAGGCGAGCTTTGACGGGATCCGAGGTTGTATTCAGAGTGGGAATAATGTTCCCACGTGATGTAAGGCCGGTGCCCTGGAAATCCCCTTTCAACCAGGATTTCAGGCCACTAATTTCCCAAATTTGGGTCCCCGCCCCAAACGCGATAGCGGGAATCATTAAAAGGGCGATAACAAGACAGGTTGTTCGGCTAACAGTACTCATAGTACGTCTCCTCGTTACATTCAGGGTTTGCTTTGCACGGGAATTTGTATTGAATTTGAACCACGTAACACCCAGTTCGTGGGCTTAGTGAAGAATTTCACGGTGCGTTTTTGTTGTACGATTCCGGATTGCTTGTTCTGTAGCGTGCCGGAAATGGATTGTGGTATATGATTGAGTCGATTACCGTTCACACTCATACTGTGCTGTGGTAGATACAGAATAAGGGCTAATTGCCGTGAGCTTTTGTGATTGTTAAGAATACGAATGTATTGTTTAAGATTCCGCGGACGCGGGGATAGTTTCGAAAGCTTGGAAGCGGGCACGGCGGCCAGCTTCAGGTTCGAAATGGGAAGATTATCGGGAATGGGCAACTTCATGGTTTTTACGTAAGATGGATTCCGAAAAGGTTTAATTTTTGAGTAGACCTTGACGGTTTCACCGGGTTGAACGTTTTGTTGCCCCATCCATAGATCCGTAATTCGAGCCTGCTTGTTGCCGTGGTGAAGCGTGAGGTTGATGGTGATGTTTTCAATTTCAGGTGTCTCGAAGGGATTCGTCCAGAGCTTCGCGATCGGAAGAAACGTCCAGGGATCGAAACTTCCCGAAACTGCACGTGTTCGTGAAAACTGGATGTCGGGCATGCCGTTTAATTTGACGTGAACGTTACTTTCCAGCCAGTTTCGGCCCTGCTGTTGCATTTTCGTGACGGCAAAATTAGCGGCGGCCGAATTAATCAGACCGGGAGTAATGTACCGGTTGCGGACGACGTCCACGTGAAACGAATCTTTGTAACCCGTTGTTTTGTCGCGTAAGGTAATCTCCACTGGAAGCTGATCCGGTCGAACTCCAACCTGACCCACGACAGCAGCCTGTCGGTCTTCAATGATGGCTCCCACGGGTTCGGCCGGGGAAGCGAGTTTGAAGGAACTTTTCAAACTGGGCATGTAACTGTGAACGTAAGCGGAGGTCATTGTTAACTCGATGTTTCCCGCTCTCATAAACGGGTGACCAAAAGCGTAAATACGATTGTCCTCCCGGTGTGTGACGGTTCCAACCGCCGTCAGCGAAAGGTCGCCCGACATCAGTTGTGCTCCCACCGGGGCACCCGGTTGAAGTGTTTTCTCTTTGTCGGATAACGGAGCCCCCGCCGCCGGAAGTTGGGGAGTCTGTGAGGTTTCTCCCATGTTCCCTCCCGTAATGTACCGGATGTTCATCCCCTGCTTGTTGAGGTTTTTGCGGATGGCTGACTGTACCTCCCCGGTGAAACCGGATTGTACCAGCGGAGTGGAAATCTTTTTCATCCCGTGATTCCCCGGTTTGATTTGTCCGCGTCGATTAGCGCTTATTATGTTCCGAATGGGAGTGACACCGGCGATGGGTTCCTTGGCAAACGGCCAGGAATAAGCCAGAGCTCCGATCAGGTGGCCGTCGACGAAAATGGGGCTCCCACTCATCCCCGACATTATTTGGGTATGCTCCAGCCGGTCCGTTTCAGCCCGTATGAGGACGAAGTCCTGGTCCGGCATGACGTTTTCGAGGACACCGATGACAGTAATGGGAAAGGTGTCGATGGTACCCGCTTCGAAGACGGTGCGACCGTACCCCTTCATTCCGGCTTCCAGTTCATCGGGGGAATACGTTGAAACGTTTAACGTATTACTTTCACTGGCTCCGGAGGTTTGCGGGAACGTTACGGTTAATATAAGTCCTGAGACAATAAAGGTGAGCACGCCTAACAGGGTAAAAAATCGATTTGAGTTAATCTGGTTTTTGTTTACGGTGGAATTGTTATCGAAAAATACCTTATTCATAATTTTCAACATTCGTTGCCTCAGAGCTCCAATCGCCACTTTTTCCACCTTCTTTTTCCAGCAGTCGGATTCCCCCGATACTGATTCCTTTGGCTTCGCTTTTGCACATGTCGTATAGCGTAAGAGCCGCTGCACTCACACCCGACAGTGCTTCCATCTCAACTCCGGTGGCGTCACGGGCTTTCACTTCGCAGGTGATAATGATTGTTTGATCGTCTTTATCCGGATCCAGGTCGATCCCCACGTAACTCAGCTCAATGGGGTGCGTAAGAGGGATGGTGTCGGGCGTATTTTTCGCCGCCTGTATACCGGCCGTCCGTGCCGCTGCAAACAGGTCTCCCTTGGGAATACCTTCCTCCAGTATCGTACGTAGAATATCACCGGGA
>JBDGPI010000209.1:0-4755 GCA_042219765.1 Salsurabacterium abyssinicum (SeqCode) | reverse complement strand
AAAATCGGAAAAAAATCTGGTATCTTGAACCGTTATGAATAATTCAGGCTAAATGATTAGTGGACACCTCCATGAACTAGATAACCCTGATTCCTGTTTGTTAATGGGTTTTGGTAAAACCCTTACGCAGGTCATCGGATCCACTAGCCAATCAATGGATTCCGAGTTGATGGTAACTCGTTACTTAGGATGTTTATTATCGCTCATAGGAATTAAGTCAGTTATTAAATTTAATTATTCTAATATAGAAAAGAAGCTAGATTCTATTTAAATCATTTTAATTTGGTGATTCCTGACAATGACAACTGTCGAATCACATCTGAAGCCGGAAGTTTTCCTTGAGGCTCTCACGGAGTCCGCCCTCATAGTTGACGATGCTCTGGAGGTACTATCTCTGAATGAACGGGCGGCCTCCCTGCTGGAGTCGGCCAGGCACCAACTGGAAGGTCAGTGCCTTTCCGGATTTTTACTCGACGAACGACCGCTGCGTTCGCGGATCAGTGGCAGTACTTCCAAGGAGGATTTTCGTTGCGAACTTACACTCCGTACCAGGAAAGGAACCGTTATACCGATTACGGCCAGTGTCGGAGCCATGAATCAGGGGGCTCGACGGTATTTAATGACATTTAAAGAGATTTATGAAATACAGGAAGAGCAGGAACCAATCCGTCAATCTCAAAGAAATTACCGGGAACTCTTCGAAAATTCTGGTGAGGCTCTTTTCATCCACGATCCTGAGACTCACGAGATACTGGATGTTAATCAACGTATGTGCGAACTCTACGGGTACTCCCGCCAAGAGGCGACCAGTCTTACGCTCGGCGACTTGAGTTCTGGTGAGGAACCTTTCACCCAGGAAAAGGCCAGCGAGTACCTTGAGGAAGCCAAAGAAACGGGGTTGAAGTCCTTCGAGTGGCAGGCCCGACGCAAGGACGGGTCGACGTTCTGGGTGGAAGTCCGGTTAAAACCGGTGACAATTGATTACTCCGATCGAATTCTGGCCAGTGTTAGGGATATCACCGAACGGAAAATCAATGCGGGTTTGATTCGTGCACGGGAAAAACAGTTCCGGCAGCTGTTTAATTCGACGGCGCAGGCCCTGTTACTCGTTGACGACGCCGGTCGGATTGGTCTTCTGAATGACCCTGCGGAGGAGATGTTTGGCTATCCCTCCGAGGAATTGATTGGAAGCAAAATTGAACGCCTCGTTCCCGAGGAGCGACGGGAGGACTATCAGCGATTGCGCGAGAGGTATCTGGGTGATCCCTCGGAACAGGAGCTTGGATTTGATCAGGAGCTAAAAGCCGTAAGACGGAATGGAGAAAGGTTTCCCTGTGAGGTTACATTGAGTCCATTCCAGGTTGAGGGATCTCGTCAGATTCTCGTGAGCGTTAAGGACATAAGCAAGCGCAAGCAGATTCGAAATCGCTTAACTCGGCTAACCGAAGCCTCGAATGACGTTCTGTGTATGTTCAATGGTGACTGGACTAAGTTGTTATTCATAAATTCCAGCTACGAGAGAATTTACGGTCAATCCCCGGCCAAGTTAGAGGAGGAGGATCCCCGGGCCTTTCTGGAGGCCGTTCATCCCGAGGATCGTAATCGTGTTCGGTCGGCCATGGCCAGACTTGAGTCCGGTGAGTCAGTTGATCTGGAATACCGCGTGAACGAGTCCGAGGGGTTCAACCGATGGGTCTGGATCAACGCGGAAGCAGTTAAAGACAACGAGGGGGAGGTTATTCAGATAGTTGGTGTTGCGCGGGACGTGACCGAACGCCGTCAGGACCGTGAGGAACTCGAACTCAAGAATCACGCCATGGACTCCGTTCATGACGGTATCATTATTACGGACAACCGGGACTCTAATGCCGTTATCTATTGCAACGAAGGGTTTGAGAATTTAACGGGCTACGATCGGGACGAGGTAATAGGCCGTAACTGCCGTTTTCTCCAGGGACCCGAAACGGACCCTGAAACCGTCGAACGGTTACGGGAGGCCATCGACGCCGAGGAGCCAATTAGCCTGGAAATAAAGAATTACCGCAAGGACGGAACGACGTTCTGGAATTTGTTGTCCATCACACCCGTCAGGACAACATCCGACGGGGCCGCTTCGCATTTTATCGGAATACTGAAGGACATCTCCGAACGCAAGAAAATTGAGGAGGAATTACGGGAGCGAACCGAGGCCCTAAAAGCCTCGAACACCGAGTTGAAGAACTACGCCAACATCGTTACTCACGACCTGAAGCAACCTCTCCGGACTATCACAAGCTACGTGGATCTGTTGAACCAGAAATACGACCAGGAACTTACCGAAGAGGCCCGGAATCACCTGGATAGAATTACCAGTGGTACCCGGGCCATGAAGGACTTGCTGGATCGACTGAGGGATTTTTCAAAAGTTAACTTTTCCGATCCGGATTTTCGACCGGTTGACCTGAATCAGGTCATCGACACCGCGCTCGAAAATTTGAATTGCGATACCAGCGAGAGTGAGGTTGATCTTAGCGTCGATTCCCTGCCGGCCGTGGTCGGGGACGAGCCCCTGCTCGAGGACCTCTTTCGGAATTTGATCGACAACGCGATTACCTATTGCGACGGTCGTCCGGAAGTGACAATCCGACAAAGTGAAACCCCGGACTATCACGTGATTGAAGTAGAGGACAACGGCATTGGCATAGAACCGGAGTACTTCGATCGAATTTTTGAAATATTCGAGCGACTCCAGACGGATGGTGGCATCTCGGGAACCGAAATAGGGCTGGCCATCTGTCACAAGATTACTGATTTGCACGATGGCTGGATCGACGTCGAGTCAACCCCTGGCGAAGGGTCTACCTTTCAGGTCGGGTTACCCAAAAAACAAGCTACCCCTATTTCTGACGATGAAGGAGGTGATCCGGACAATGACATACTACGAACTACATCTGGTGGAGGATAGTCCCGCCGACGTTGAACTCGTCGAGGAAGCTCTGGAGGCAGTGGATGAGTCGATCGAACTCACTGTCAGTCACAACGGGGAGGAATTCACCGATTTTTTGAATGAAGGAAGCCGTCCGGACCTGGTCCTGCTGGATATTGATCTGCCCCGCAAGAACGGTTTTGAGGTGCTTGAAACGATCAAGAGTGACGAGGAACTCCGTCTAATTCCAATCATTATCCTGACGATGTCCAACGCCGAGGAGGACATCCGCAGAGGGTACCGTCAGTACGCCAATGCATGTGTTACGAAGCCACTTGGTTTTGATGAATTTCAGGAACAATTGAACAATATTCTCGAATTCTGGTTACACACGGCAAATAAACCTCGACAGTACGCAAGTAAGGAATAGGTTTCGTTGAATTCTTGTCGTTGAGGGGTAACAGAACGTGAAGGGTATCGGGATGATGACAACCATTTGTTTTCAATGCAAAAACATTTTTTTATACTTATCCGAAGTGTTTTCTCCCAGTTTTCGTTAAAGTTACTTTTAGCGACAGGCAATTTTACATCTCGGGTGGCCAGATTCGGTTTCCGTGGCTTTCTGTTTTCATCCTTTCCCGAATTGACCAGTGCAAATTCAGATATCGAACGTAACTTTTAGTATGGCTTGGGATTGGAGAGACGGTCCTTCAAGAATTGAAAACACCAGTGACTGAGAGTTTTAGGGATGGATATAAGGTCGCTCGAATGGTTTTTACGTCGAATGAGGCAATCGATTTTTAAAAGTACTGAGTGATTCCAATGGAGGAACAAACCACCGATAAAACCGATGAACAGTCCTTTGATCATGAACTTGCCGGAAAGTACCTGACGGTTTCACTTGCGGATGAAACGTACGGAGTTCCGATTTCACCGATTGAGGACATTATCGAGATGAAGGACATTACAAGCGTTCCCCAGACGTCCGAATTCCTCGAAGGTGTCATCAACCTCCGCGGAAGTGTGATTCCGGTCCTTGATCTCCGCAAAAAGTTTCAGGTCGAGGTAAGCGATTACGACCGTAAAACGTGTATCGTAGTCGTTAAGCTTGATGGCATTTTAACCGGACTCATCGTCGATCGAGTTTACGAGGTAATAGATCTGGGCGACGAACAGATTGATCCGGCTCCCAACATGAGTCAACAGATTAAGACACGCTTTATTGCCGGTATGGGAAAGCGGGATGATGACGTCATCATTCTGTTGAACCTGGAGAAAGTCTTACAGGAGGAAGAAAAGAAGGATCTCGAGGAACTCGCCGAAGAACAACCCGTTTAGATTTCAAGGAGGGACAGTTAACCATGGCACACACCAGCCGCATGAATTCATCGGACAAATGCGCAACGAAAGGGTTTTCAGCTCTCAGGCAGGACTTTTTTGATTCCCTGACGGGACGTTACGTCGACATCACCTTCAAGACCATGGGGATGGTTACCATCCTTATGGTCCTCTTTGCCTCTCCCTTGCTTTATTTACGCTACCAGGGCGGAGGTTTGGAGGCGCTTCAAACAGGATTACTTTACCTGGCTCCGTCCTTCGTAGCGAGTTACTTAATAGGGTATTACTGGATTTACCGAAACGTCTACGATCCCGTTCACGAAATATCCACTCGCCTGCTGGCCGAACAGCAGAGTATTGATGCCTGGCCGGACGAGGATGAGGTCCGAGGTAAGGACATCCTCGAGTGGCAGTACGCCGAGATTGAGAGTCTACTGGAAGCAATCATTGACCTGCAGGAACAGGCCGATCGGATTGGACGAGGAGACCTTAACGTAAGTGAAATGTAGGCG